>JAQWBM010000025.1 GCA_028706405.1 Eubacteriales bacterium | reverse complement strand
ATCGACGGTACCGGAACAATACGCTCCAAGTTAAAGGAAGAAAATGCGGTATGGCTATCCATTTCGGCCAGTGAAGACTTGCTTCGATACATCGTAGAAAAAGGCTCCATTGCAGTGGACGGAGTCAGCCTTACTGTCGCAAAGGTTGACAAAATGGGATTTCAGGTCTCAATTATTCCTCACACAGGTAAGGAAACTACTTTGTTGCATCAAAAGACAGGAGACCTGGTCAACCTGGAATGCGACATAATTGGAAAGTATGTTGAAAAGCTTATGCATCCTTCAGCTTGTAACAGTGAAAATAAGGTACAGCTTACGGAAGCATTTTTAAAACAAAATGGATTTTATTGACGAGGAGGTCATGACATGTGTAATGAGTTTAGCGGTATTGCAGAGGCAATCGAGGACATCAAAAATGGAAAAATGGTGATAGTAGTGGATGATCCAGGAAGGGAAAACGAAGGAGACCTCATAATAGCAGCGGAAAAAACGACACCAGAGGCAATCAATTTTATGGTGAAGCATGCATGCGGGTTGGTTTGCACGCCGATGGAAGGTAAAGACCTCGATCGCCTGGGGATTCCCGCAATGGTGGAAAGAAACACAGATAATCATGAAACGGCCTTTACCGTATCAATCGATCATAAGGATACGACGACAGGAATTTCCGCATTTGAGAGAGCCCAGACCATATTGGAATTGATATGTGATGATGCAATTTCCGACGATTTTCGCAGACCGGGACACATCTTTCCGCTTCGAGCCAAGGAAGGTGGTGTCCTAAAGCGTACAGGGCATACAGAGGCTGCTGTAGATCTGGCAAAGCTTGCCGGATTGAAGGGTGCGGGAGTCATCTGTGAGATTCTCAATGAAGATGGAACAATGGCAAGAGTCCCGCAATTGATGGAGTTTGCTGACAAGCACGGAATCAAGATCATAACGATAGCAGATCTGGTCGCATATCGCAGTAAGCGGGAAAGCCTGGTAGAATGTGTCGTGCAAACCAGGTTGCCTACAAAATATGGAAAGTTTCTAATCAGCGGCTACCAGAACAAGCTTAACGGAGAACATCACGTTGCGCTGGTCATGGGTGATATCAGTTCTGATGAACCGGTCTTGACTCGGGTTCATTCTGAATGCCTGACCGGTGATGCGTTACACTCTATCCGCTGTGACTGCGGGGATCAGTTTGATGCAGCCATGGCCGCCATAGCGAAAGAAGGACGTGGAATTCTGCTCTATATGCGGCAGGAGGGAAGAGGCATTGGTCTTATCAATAAATTAAAGGCATACGCGCTTCAGGATGAAGGTATGGATACGGTCGAAGCAAATGTTGCATTGGGATTTGAAGCGGACCTGCGGGATTATGGAATAGGAGCTCAGATTCTCAAAGATATCGGAGCTCAAAAACTAAGGCTAATGACTAATAACCCAAGAAAAATTAAAGGACTTGAAGGTTATGGGCTTGAGATCACCGAACGAGTTCCGATACAAATTGCCGCCAACAAGGAGAACAGATTTTATTTAAAAACCAAGCAGCAAAAGCTTCATCACATGCTGTCAAATTCAAGTATCAATAGTCCGCTCAATTTGTAATACAAATTTGGGACGAATTTTTTAATAATATTGTCAATCTTGAATCTCAAATCATAAGTTTGCAGATTTTCACTACTTATATACAGAAAGGAAGTAAAATGCGGGATGCATTTGAAAATAAGGGAAATGAATGTAATACAAGGTAATTTACTTGCAAAGGATCTGAAAATTGCTATCGTTGCTTCAAGGTTCAATGAGTTTATTGTATCCAAGCTGATAGGAGGAGCGGAGGACGGACTGCTCCGGCATGGGGCATCCGAAGAGAACATTGACTTGGCATGGGTTCCGGGCGCCTTTGAATTACCGTTTGCCGCAAAAAAAATGGCTTTAAAAGGAAAATATGACGCGGTAATATGTTTGGGCGCGGTAATCAGAGGGTCCACCTCACATTATGAAATTGTATGTGCAGAGGTTTCAAAGGGTATCGCCAATGTAGGGCTGTCAAGCCAGGTTCCTGTGATTTTTGGAGTATTGACGACCGATACGATTGAACAGGCTATAGAGCGGGCAGGCACAAAAGCCGGAAATAAAGGGTTTGATGCGGCGCTCTCCGCCATCGAAATGGCAAATCTTGCAAAGGCATTATAACGAGACAAAGATACCCCCGCCTTGCGGGCACAACTTAATTTCAAAGGTGACCATTGCCATATCATTTATAGGTTATAATTATAAAAGATATTACACAATATAAAAATAATATACTTTATAAGATAAGTATATTATTTTTATGCTTGTTTGGACATCATTAATTATGATATAGTAAATTATTAACGTTCACAAAAATAAACTGGCATTGAAAGGGGGATCGCCATGTTAGAAACCAGGTTTAACACGCTGGATAACAAATATTCTGAGATTACGCCGGAAATTTTAAAACTGACTGAATTATGTCTGGAAAACAGTTCCATTGATATAGAGATGTATACGAAATATCAAGTGAACAGGGGACTTCGAGATGTGAATGGCAATGGAGTGCTTACTGGCTTGACGGAGATTTCCGAAATCCAGTCTTTTAATATAGTAGATGGAGTAAAGATACCTTGCGAAGGCAAGCTGTATTATAGAGGTATTGATATTGAGACCTTTGTGGATGGCTTTGTTCAGGAAAAAAGGTTTGGATTTGAAGAGGCAACTTATTTGCTGATTTTCGGAAAGCTCCCAACTACTGAGCAACTCAAGGATTTTTCAAGCCTCCTGGCACAGTACCGAACTCTGCCTGCCAGCTTTGCGAGAGATATTATCATGAAGGCGCCAACGTCAGATATGATGAATACACTGGCTCGAAGTGTACTGACATTGCATGCGTATGATACAAAAGGAAACGATATAAGTATTCCAAATGTACTTAGGCAATCATTACTTCTAATTGCTGTGTTCCCTTTGCTTTCCGTTTACGGGTATCAATCCTACCGCCACTATTTTGAGGGAGACAGTCTCTTTATCCATACACCAAAGGCGGAGCTGAGCACTGCGGAAAACATTTTACATCTGTTGAGACAAGATTCCAAATACTCTGCGCTAGAAGCAAGGCTGCTGGATCTTGCGCTGGTTCTCCATGCCGAGCATGGCGGTGGGAACAACTCAACCTTTACTGACCGTGTTGTATCCTCTTCCGGTACTGACACTTATTCAGCTATCGCAGCATCTCTTGCTTCCCTGAAAGGTCCAAAGCATGGCGGAGCAAATATTAAAGTGGTACAGATGTTTGATGATATGAAGAAGAATGTAACCGACTGGACGAATGAAGACCAAATCGCCGCATACTTAAAAGCGCTCCTTAACAAAGAGGCATTCGACAAAGCGGGGCTTATATACGGCATGGGGCATGCAGTATATTCACTATCTGACCCCAGGGCTAATATCTTTAAAAACTTTGTAAGAAACCTGGCGGAAGAAAAAGGAAGAATGAAAGAGTTCAGGTTATATAATCTTGTTGAAGAGCTGGCATCTCAGATTATTTCAGATGAGCGTAAAATTTATAAGGGAGTCAGTGCAAATATAGATTTTTACAGCGGATTCGTTTATAGTATGCTTGATCTTCCTCTTGAGCTGTACACTCCAATCTTCGCTATTGCGCGAATTTCAGGGTGGAGTGCGCACAGGATCGAAGAACTGATAAATTCAGGAAAAATTATAAGACCGGCCTATAAAAGTGTATTACCAAGAACCGATTATGTTCCAATAGCAGTACGCTAAATCAATCAATATGAAAACGTTTGCTATGGAGGTAAGCGGTAAAATATGACAGAGGTATGCAAAGAAGGAACCAGATAAAGGTGAAAACAAGGCATATCTGACCCAAAAAATTAAAGCTGTATGCTGAGTAATCCCAGACGTTCCAACCGAGCCAAAGATTTACGATGCAGCCTGCCGCTAATTCAAGCGATGTTATTATAAAAGCTCCCGCAAGGCACTTCTGCCAAAGAGGGGCTTTTTCATTTTTTGTATAGACATGGTAAAGTACAACAAATACTACTCCTCCTGTAATCAACATCGTCCAGTGCGTGAACCCGCGATACAGGGCTTCTATTAAACCATAACCAATTGCTCCGATTATAAATATTGATATGTTTTTTTTCAATTCCCGCATTTTTTTTCTGTCTCCTGTTTAACATCTTTCTATAGCTTTGATTACTTCTTTATTATCTTCATAAAGAGAGCGTTTATAGCTGGAAAAGTCATCAAAATTGACAACTTAGCGAAGAATCATGAAACAAATGGAACCAAAAATGCAACAGCCAATAATTTAGGATGTGACTTGCGGTATAGAATGTAAAATGCTAGACTATTGTCAACCGTGCCGGATGTAACTCCGGTATAGTATGCGGAGCAAAGATAATAAAATTAACCACTTGAAATGAGAGGACTGGAGTGAAATGAAGGAAAAAATATATTTAATACGACACGGGACAACAGTGGCTAATTTGTCTAAAAGAGTCTATGGCAGCACAA
This sequence comes from Eubacteriales bacterium, assembly GCA_028706405.1. GTDB lineage: Bacteria > Bacillota > Clostridia > Peptostreptococcales > Anaerovoracaceae > Anoxybacterium. Next base: position 29,857 of record JAQWBM010000025.1, on the reverse strand, counting down.
ATTTACCACTTTCCAATAAAGGAATCAATCACATAATAGAGCTTTCCAGAGCAGGTATATATCCGAAAGCGCATAATGCGATAATGTATACCAGCGGATTATTAAGAGCTGAGCAGACTTTTTTTTTGCTTTATGGCTGCAAAAATCACATTATTCTGCCTGAACTACGCGAATACCACTTTGGAAAGTTTGAAATGAAAACGTTTGCTCAATTGAAAGAAGACCCGGACTATCATGCATGGATCAATGACAAAGAAGGAGCAACCTCCTGCCCAGACGGGGAAAGTATAATGAATTTCCGCACCAGAGTCAGCGCGGGATTTGCCAGGATATTGGAGAAGCCAGGCAAGGAAAAAAATCGTGAAAAAGACAGCATAGTGATCTGTCACGGTGGTGTTATTTCGATGATAATGAGTATTTGTTTCCCAGATGTAATGTCAAATGTTTTTCATTGGCAGCCAGATACGGGAAGAGGCTATACTCTAAATTTATTGGACGGAGAGGTTATTTCCTATGGAGACATATAAATACATGTGATACACAAACTTACAAATCAATGCGGATTCTGCGAAAGAGGTGAATAAATTTGAAAAAGATTGCGGTGGTTTACCGTTCAAAATCAGGATTTACAACAAAATACGCAAATTGGATTAGCAAGACCATAGGGGGCGATCTTTTACATGGGAAAGAAACCAAAATCGAAGATTTGCTGGGCTACGATGTGATCATCTACGGAGGCGGTATATATGCAGGGGGCGTCAACGGTTTAAAGCTGATTACAGGAAATTATGAAAAGCTCAAGGGTAAAAAGCTTATAGTCTTTGGACTTGGCGCCTCCCCTGTTCGACCGGAAATATATGAAGAGGTAAAGAATCGCAACCTGACAAAAGAACAGCAGGAGAGAATTGCGTTTTTTCTTTTAAGAGGAGGTTTCGATAATAGTAAGCTTACATTCGTGGATAAAATTCTGATGCAAGGTATGAAAATATATCTCAAAAGAAAAAAAGAACCTACTGATGATGACAGAGATATGCTTAATGCTTATGCGCGTCCGGTAGATTATACCGATAAAAAGTATATTGAGCCGATTATTAATGAAGTAATAAATATCTAAAATTATCAACACCAAAGGAGCCTGCCGGGTATATTTTCTTGAAAACACGTTCGCCTGAACAAATGTGACAGCTCGGAGGGGAATAAAATCACCTATTGACTTTATCGATTTAAAGTGATAAAATTATACCGTAGTAAACCAAAGTAAAAGGGAACGGGGACAGAAAAAATGAAAAAATATGACCGCATCACGCCGGAAGGGACAAAGGATTTGATGTTTCAGGAATGTGAAGCACAAAGAAAAGTCATAGAAACACTCCGGGAAGGCTTTGAGGGAAAAGGATATTGTGAAGTTATCACACCTGGTTTTGAATTTTATGACGTATTTTCATCAAATTCAATGTACTTTCCTCAGGAAAGCATTTATAAGATGATCGATGATAAAGGCCGTATCCTTGCTATGAGGCCTGATTCCACAATTCCCATCGCCAGGCTTACGTCTACAAAGCTCAAGGGGCATGCGCTCCCGATCAGGTTGTATTATGCTCAGCGAATCTATAGGCAGCAGCCTGCACTCAGAGGAAAAAGCAGCGAGATCATGCAAATGGGAATCGAGCTTGTCGGACTGTCCTCATTTGAATCAGATATGGAAATATTGACTGCCGGTATGGAAGCGCTGTCTTCCTGCTGCGTGGATGATTATAGGATCGAGCTTGGCCATATAGGAATATACAAGCTTTTAATGGAGAATTTGAACGCCACTTTGGAACAGAAGGAAACTATACATTCATTGATTGCATCAAAAAATTATGCCGGTTTGTCGGATATACTGGAAGCCTTTCCCGAAACGCATACCGTCGCACTTCTTAAGGAGCTGCCGCGTCTGTTTGGGGGTAAAGAGGCGCTGGACAAAGCCAGAGAATTATTCAACGGCTATGATAAAAAACTGCTGGATATGCTGTCATACCTTGAACGAATCCTTCAGGGGCTGGTGGAAAGAGACCTTGATAAAGTAATGATCGATTTCGGGCTGGTCCATCAAGCAGAATATTACAGCTCACTGATATTCAGGGGATATATTTCTACCGCGGGAGAATCGGTCCTATCAGGCGGAAGATATGATGAGCTATTCAAAGATTTTGGTGAAAGCCTTCCGGCTACAGGATTCGGTATCAATGTAGATCAGTTGGCTATCAGTCAGTTGAAGCGAATCGATGCTGCGGAAAAGACGGGAAGAGAGGCTGCAAGAGAGGAAAACAAGGGTCCTGGATCAGAAAAAATCGATCCCGAATATAATCCAATAGCTGAAAAAGGAACAACGGCACGAAGCAATATCAGAATTGCACTGACAAAGGGCCGGCTCGAAAATGACATAGTAAATTTATTTGAAAGCATAGGGTACGATTGCAGCAATCTCAATCAGAAGGGAAGGAAGCTTTTGCTTTCGATTCCGGATAAGAATATCGATGTGGTATTGGCTAAAGCTGCAGATGTAATTACATATGTAGAGCATGGAGTTTGTGATGTGGGCGTTGTAGGAAAGGATACGATCATGGAAGGCGGAGGGACCTTTTATGAGGTACTGGACTTGGGTTTCGGGAAATGCAAATTTGCTTTAGCAGTTCCCGAGGGGACAGATTTTTACAACGGGTATAGTACGAAAAGGATCGCAACAAAATATCCAAAGGTTGCCGGATATTACTTTGAATCAAAAGGAATGGACGTTCAAGTCATAAAAATCGAAGGCTCTGTTGAGCTTGCTCCCCTGCTGTCTTTGGCCGATGGGATAGTTGATATAGTGGAAACAGGGAGCACACTAAAGGCAAATGGCTTAAAGGTCCTTGAGGAAATACGGAATATTTCAGCCAGATTGATCGTCAATGAAGCCAGCATGAAGCTTAAAAAAACTGAGATCGACAAACTGATTTCCGACATACAGGAAAAGATGAAAGGTTAAGAAAAATGAGATGGATCTATGCAGATAACAGAGAAGAATATGATTTTCTTGACGAAATAAAAAAAAGAGCAATGGAAACAAGCCATTCAACGAATGAAACGGTTACAAGGATTATTAACGAGGTCAGAGAAAAGGGTGATGCTGCTGTCAGAAGCTTTGGATTGAAGCATGACAGAGCAAGTCCGGAAAAATTTGAAGTTTCCAAAGCTGAACTAAAGCAAGCCTATGACGAAGCTGAAGAATCTTTAAAAAAAGCATTACAGCATGCTAAAGATAATATCACCGCTTATCACATTAAACAGCTGCAGCAAGGATATGAAATAAAAAAAGATAAGGGAGTCATTCTTGGGCAGATCGTTCGGGGGCTCTCCAGGGTGGGGATTTATGTACCCGGAGGCACTGCAGCTTATCCTTCTACAGTATTGATGAACGCAATCCCTGCACGAATTGCCGGTGTGGAAGAAATTATTATGGCAACTCCTCCGGCAGTCGAAATGAAAGAAGGTCAAAAGCCGGTTTGTAAGGGGAATCCAGATATTCTTGCCGCGGCATATTTGGCAGGTGTAGACAGAGTTTTTCTTGCAGGCGGGGCTCAGGCAGTGGCAGCACTTGCCTTCGGAACGGAGAGTATTCCATCAGTAGATAAAATAGTAGGTCCGGGCAATATCTATGTTGCGGCAGCTAAGAAGCTTCTGTTCGGACAAGTTGATATTGATATGATAGCAGGTCCCAGCGAGATCCTTATAATAGCTGAAGAAGATGCAAATCCCAGATATATCGCGGCGGACCTTATGAGCCAGGCGGAGCATGACCCTATGGCTTCGGCAATTTTACTCACTACCAGCGAAAAAACAGCTAAGGAGACGATACAAGAAATCGATCTTCAAAAGGCAAAACTAAACCGGAAAGAAATAATCGAAAAATCCTTGGCAGATTTTGGCGCCGTGATAATTTGCAGGAGCATGGAGGAAATGGTTACCCTTGCAAATGCCATTGCTCCGGAGCATTTGGAGCTTATGGTAAAGGACCCTTTAAACTATTTGCCGGAACTCAAAAATGCAGGCTCAGTTTTCTGCGGTTCATATACCCCTGAACCCCTTGGAGATTATTTATCGGGTACAAATCATGTACTTCCCACATCAGGTACTGCCAGATTCGCCTCACCTTTGGGTGTGGACAGCTTCATTAAAAAAATGAGCTATACCTTGTATACGAAGGAAGCACTGGGAGATGACAGAGCAGATATCCTCACACTTGCAAACAAGGAAGGGCTGGACGCACATGCTAATTCCATAGCTGTAAGATTTGAAGTAAAACTAGAGAGGTTTTGAGCATATGACTTATGAGTTGAATGATAAAGTGAAAAATTTGACGCCTTATGATGCAGTAACCGGAAATTATAAGATTCGGCTTGATGCCAATGAAAGCTTCATAAATCCGGGTGAAAGCTTAAAAGAAGAATTTTTTTCCGCTTTGGCCGCTGTTAAATTCAACAGATATCCTGACCCAATGGCAGCGGGGCTTTGTGAAGGGTTTGCTCGATACTATGGGATCAATCCTGAAACAGTTGTTGCGGGTAACGGCTCGGATGAATTGATTTCAATCATTATGGGCTCATTTTTGAGGCACGGAGACAAGGTGATGACATGCTCGCCGGATTTCTCAATGTACCAGTTCTACGGTAAGCTTTATGAAAAAAATAATCTTGTGATAGATAAAAAGGAGGATATGATTTTGACGGCAGCCGATGTTTTGGAAGCAGCCGGAAAAGGCAAGCCTGCAGCTATCATTCTTTCAAATCCCTGCAGCCCTACATCATTGGCAATGAGCAGAGAAGATATCCTTAAAATTGTTGAAAACACAGATGCATTGGTTATCCTTGATGAGGCATACATGGACTTCTCGGATCAATCCATAATGGAAGTTATTGAAAAACATGATAATCTTATTATATTAAAAACCTGTTCCAAGGCATTGGGTCTGGCGGCGATACGACTAGGCTTTGCTGTTACTTCTAAACCAATCGCCAGGGCGCTGCACGCTGTCAGATCACCCTACAATGTGAATGCAATAACTCAGGCAATCGGCGTAGTGATTTTTTCACATCCTGATTATATTAAAGAATCCATTGAAAAAATAAAAAATGCAAGGGATCAGCTCTTTTTGGGTTTGTTGCAGCTTGAATCGAATGAGAGCGTCAGAAGGATCATAAAGCCGGACACAAATTTTGTCTTTATAGAGTTAAGCAATGCAGCATATGTTTATGAGGAATTGAAAAAACGATCTATCATAGTACGGCAGTTTGGGGATTTTCTTAGAATTACTGCAGGGACAAAGATGGAGAACGATGCTTTGATTCAAGCTCTGTCTGAAATACTCGTATAGGAGGGTAGCGCCATGAGAGAAGGATATGTAAAAAGAGAAACAAAGGAAACCAAAATTGAACTGATACTTAATGTAGAAGGACAGGGAAAAAGCCGGATCAATACAGGGATTGGATTCTTCGATCACATGCTCACTGCCTTTGCCGTTCACAGCGGCTTTGATTTGACGCTTGATTGCATCGGTGATCTGGATGTTGATTGCCACCATACTATCGAGGACGTGGGTATCGCTTTGGGAACAGCTTTCGGTGATGCCCTGACAGATAAGACTGGAATTGCACGATATGGAAATGCTACGATCCCCATGGATGAAGTGCTTGCATCCTGCTGTATAGATATCAGCGGACGACCGTATATGGTCTTCAACGCTGAATTCGGAGACTACCGCCTGGGAGATATGGATTCTGCAATGGTGGATGAATTTTTCATAGCTTTTGCCATGAATGCCAAGGTTACGCTTCACATTAATCTGCTTTACGGGAGAAATGACCACCACAAAGCTGAAGCAATTTTTAAAGCTTTTGCGCATGCATTGAAAGCAGCCGTGAAAATTGAAGGTGGTGAAATATTGTCCTCCAAGGGCAGTTTGTAAGAAGTGGAGGATATCATTGCCTCGTTATTATATGATGGGTCTGATAGGAGAAGTAACATGATTATTTTACCTGCAATTGATATAAAGAACGGAGAATGCGTTCGCTTAACGAAGGGAGATTTTAACACGACAGAAAAGGTTGCGGAAGATCCTCTCGTCACTGCGCTCAGCTTCATGGAAGCAGGTGCGGAGTGGATACATATGGTGGATCTGGACGGAGCAAAGGAAGGAAGCCTGAAAAACAGTGAGATTTTTATCCGCATTGCCCGTAATACAGGCTTGAAGGTGGAGCTTGGCGGCGGAATACGAACTTTGGAAAGCATCGAATACTATCTGGATCATGGGATCGCTCGCATAATCATTGGATCCGCTGCCATTTCCAATCCTGAAATGGTCAAAACCGCCGTTGAAAAATATGGAGACAGGATTGCAGTTGGAATCGATGCCAGAAATGGGATTGCGGCGAGAGATGGCTGGCTGTCCGACAGCGGTGTGGAATATCTTACTCTGGCCAAAGACATGGAGGCGATCGGAGTGAAATATATTATATTTACTGACATATCCAAGGATGGGACATTATCCGGACCGAATCGTGATCAGCTGCGCAGGATCAGTGAAGCGGTGAGGTGCAATATCATTGCAAGCGGAGGGATTCACACATTGGAAGATATTAAAGATTTGAAAGAGATGGCTCTCTACGGCGCGATCTGTGGAAAATCTATCTATAAGGGGACACTTTTATTGAAGGAAGCTGTTGCCTGTGGTAAAGGAGAATAACATGAATATAAAAAGAATCATCCCGTGTCTTGACGTCCGTGACGGCAAGGTTGTAAAGGGAATAAATTTTGTAGGGATCAAAGAAGTGGGCGACCCTGTGGAGTGTGCCATGGAATATGATGAGCAGGGAGCCGATGAGATAGTATTTCTGGATATTAATGCTACTCATGAAGGGAGGGGGACCATGCTTGATGTGGTCCGTAGAACGGTGCAAAACCTGACTGTGCCTTTGACGGTAGGAGGCGGTATCCGCAATGTCGATGATTTTCATGAATTGCTCCGTGCAGGGGCAGCCAAGGTTTCAGTTAATTCAGCCGCGATAAAAAATCCCGAGCTTCTTTCCGAGGCTGCGTCAAGATTTGGAAGCCAATGCGTAGTTGCTGCCATCGATGGCAAGAAAACAGCAAAGGACAAAGGTTATAATGTCTATGTGAACGGAGGGAGGATAGATACTGGTCTTGACGTTGTAAAATGGGCGGAAGAAGCAGAGCGGCTGGGGGTTGGCGAAATACTGCTGACTTCAATGGATGCAGATGGAACAAAAGAGGGTTTTGATATAGATATGCTGAATGCGGTTTGTAATGCGGTCAATATTCCGGTTATTGCGTCGGGAGGCTGTGGAAAGCTATCCCATTTCATTGAAGTTTTTCAAAGCACATCTGTAGATGGAGCTCTTGCGGCTTCAGTCTTCCATTACGGTGAACTGACAATTGGTCAGATAAAAAAAGAACTAAAGAAGAATAATCTGCCTGTAAGGACCCTGTGAATATACTCAGCAGAAATCAATAAGCAGGCAAGCCGTAAACGGAGGGTGAAAATGGATTTAAAGAAATATTTTGTAAAGGCTCCTTTGATTCCAACCATTATTCAGGACAATGACACAAAAAGGGTGCTGATGTTGGCATATATGAATGAGGAAAGTTTGGAAAAAACCATAGAAACCGGATATACATGGTTTTATAGTCGTTCGAGGGGCGAGCTATGGAATAAAGGAGCAACCTCCGGTCATGTACAAAGGGTCATAAGCATCACAGGCGATTGCGATGATGATACAATTTTGATTCAGGTGGAACAGACAGGTCCTGCATGTCATACAGGAGAAGAGACCTGCTTTTATAGGGAATCAGGTATTGCTGATTTTCACTCGAAGGAAGAAATGTGTGGATCGTCAAAACGCATGGACGATAGCCTCAAGGAAAGCGTGAACAGTGATGTGCTCGATGAACTGTACCAGGTTGTGATGGATCGGCAAAAGACGTTCAGTGAGAATTCATATACTTGCTATCTTTTTGAAAAGGGCCTTGATAAAATCCTTAAAAAATGCGGGGAGGAATGCAGTGAAGTAATTATTGCAGCGAAAAATGCCTCTGTGTCGGATGGCGCTGTACGGGATGAGGCTCAAACGGAAACAAAAAATGAAATCTGCGATTTACTTTACCATTTGACAGTCCTGATGGTGAATGAAGGAATAGGACTGAATGATATTTATAATATCTTAAAACAGCGCAGCAGTAAGATCGGCAACCTGAAAACCTTCCATAAGACGGATCATAACAGTTAAAAAGAATCTGCACTTTGATGTGAGTATTAAAAATCCCCGATTTCTCCACGGTGTCATAGGGACAGCTCCACGCACAGGCGGAACAGCTGGCGGCATATTTTTGCGTCCAGCTTTGCCATTTGATCTTCCAGAAACAATAACGGGTGTTGTTCATATAATCCAAGGGGGTATTTCCTGCTGTAATCCCGTATTGTCGTAATAGCAGAGGGTAAGGCAAAAAATAATAGCGTTACGCTATAAAAGGCACACGCTTGAATAGAACTCAGGCCAGATCGGAAAGAGGCTTTGGCCTTGATCAAAAAACTAAAGTCTGCCCAGGGTGGCGTCAGGCAGAGCTTGGATATCATACGAGCGGAAAATAATTTAAATAACATAAGCAAGGGGGATCTCCAACAAATATTACAAAGCCTTCCGGAAAACAATCCATTGGTCAACGCGATTAACGAGAGGATGAAAAGGAAAGCGATCAAGGAGATCAGGCCGGATCGAGGCCTTGAAAGATAATTAAAAAAACGAACACAAATTTTCTGCCGGCCAGCTCCTGCAGCCGGTCTTTTGGGTTACATTGAACTTTTATTTTTTTTCCTCTCGGTAAATGGCACGAATGCTGCTATCTTCTTTGTGCCTTAAAACAAAACCGTTGATCTCGTCAGTGATTGGCTCATACCATAGCAAGGTATTCTCAAACTTAGCAACAACGCCATATTCAAATTCGTCTTTTCCCCGGTATTCAAATCCTGTTTCGCTCATTCCTCGTCTTCCTTTCCGAACACATTCGCATGGTCACATGATATGTTTTGTGTTCACTGGATATGAACACAAGGTGAGCTGGCCAGCGTCGCAATCTGTGTTCACCAGTAGCCAGGCACGCCCAGGACCTTCTTTGCTTCCCTGATCACATCCGTCCAACTGATTGAGCTTTTTCCTGCTCTCGCTTATTTTTTCATCCAGAACGGCCATTTGACGCTTTTTGTCGTCCTCATAGTGTATCGTATGTTCGATCATATTGTTTACCTTAGTCATAATAGGTTCCATGATCCTGATCGACATACAGTCGGTTGCGGTGAATGATATCAAAGCATAAGCCTTTGACTTTATCAATCTTCTCCTGATTCTGCATTTTCGGCTCCTTTCAAAACTCGTAATGGTTCCACATACTGATTATAATAATGATCTTTTCCTCTTCCAAAACCCTATACACTAGGCGGTGTTGTATATTAATTCGCCTAGTGTATAGGCCGTTCAGATTTCCACTTAATTTTTCATATGGCGGAGGATTCTGAAAGGGATTTGTCTCTATTATTTCTATTAATTGCTCAGACTTCCTTCGCAAGGCCGGGATTTTCTTTATTTTCTCTTTGTCCTTCTGTGCGGACTTCATAATTTTAACTTCATACATTGTTTTTACCATTCAAAATCTTCACAGTCTTCTAGTTTTGCATTAAGCCCTTCCATGAGCTTTTCTTTCATCCCCGGGATGGAAGTAAGGTAAAGAGTTTCCATCAGGCCGTTATAATCTTCCTCGCTGAGGATTACGGCGTTTCCGTCTTTTGTACTGATATTAACAGGTTCATTGAATTTAATGGTCTGTTCCAAAATTCCATAAACGTTTTTTCTGAAATTAGTGATATTCATATTAATCATTTCTTTCAACCTCCCATACGTACATTATGGCGTACGCATATATTTTTGTCAAAGGCTTTTATGAAAAAATGAACACAAATTTTCTGCCGGTAAGATTCTGCAGCTAGATGATTTGTGTTCATTTGAATTCATGATTTACCATTCTCTTTATTTACCTAAAAATTTTTGAAACCACGTTTTATTTTTTTCAACCTCCAGTTCTTCTTCAAGTTCCTGAATTTTTTCTCTTAAACTATCAACTTCTATATCTTCGTATAAAGATTTACCCTCTGGTAAAGCGAGTGGTCTTTCAGCTAATTCAGAAAACTTTTTAGACATACCGGACATTTGTCCAATTAGCGTTTCTATCTGCTTATTTTTTGCATCAGGTTCCTTCTCTAATACCGTATACAAAGGTGTATCCTGTATGCGCTTCGTACGTGTGTCTGTATGGAGTTGCGCCAATGTCTGCCGCTTCTGATTTGACATTCTCTGAAACTATAGCCAAAGAAGGGAATTTGTATCGCTATAGTGTTGAGTGGAATTTCGGAATGAGTCTGCCTATTGTGATAATTCGGGCAATACAACGTTCCCTCAATCAATCTATAAGGGTATTTTGTAAAAACGGTTTGAAAATAGTGTAGGGGTTGGTTATAATTTAAAAGATGGGCCAATACCCAATGTTTGCATGCCGATTGACCACGGGAAAATTACGTAAAAGTGAAATCAAATGCTTCTGGCTCCCTTTCAAACAAACTTATTACATCATATGAACATAACTGGAAACAATATGAGTGGAATGCGGACGCCAAAATATCCGGGGCTTCGTTATCCTCGGCGTCCGGTACTTTGACCGTAACCTATACACCGTAAACAAGCACTGGCTACGTGCCAGTGGCAAATTTGTCAATTAAACAAAATGCATACCTATCGTGGCGGCCGCCACGGTAGATTGCCGGAGGATTTATTTTTATCTCGCCTCGAATAGAATCCCATCCCGGATTTATCATTATGCTTGTAGGGGTAGCCGGTGCGATTTATGGCTTATTCAAAAAAGAAGATTGATTCCTCCCACAAATATAAAAAATAATCTAAAACCCGAAACCGGCCGTTCAACGATTTGAATTTGCTCCGTGCATTTAAGAGGATACAGTTCGGATGCTTATCTCTCCCGAATTCAGTATATCAATAGAACCATCCTGATAACGAACTACAAGACCTCCGTCTTGATCGATATCCAAAGCTACGGCGCTTGTCCCTTCTGAAAAATTTCTTTCCTCTCCCGTTTCGCCTGCCGGGATGATCAGTATTTCTTTTCCTAAAACAAAGGAACGTTTCTTATATTCAGGTATAAAATCTCTGGCTTCCAGATTCTCATTGACATCAAGTATTTGATTGATTACCTCAGCTATCAGACGATTTCGAGTGATTAAAGGATTAGAATCAAGGTCCTTCGGCTGATTATCATTTTTAGTTGTGTGTATGGCTTCAAAAAGCGAACCGGCAGTTTTTCGAAGTTCTTCCGGGAAATCGAAGGTGTCAGTGCTGTAGTTGATACCTATTCCGATAACGATATACTCGATCTGACCGCTTTCAAAGTTCGAGACTGCTTCGGTCAGAATGCCGCAGATTTTCTTTTTGTCCATGTAAATATCATTGACCCATTTGATTTGGCAGTAGATTCCCGTAACCTTCTCAATGGCTTTACAGACTGCCACCGATGCGGCTGTAGTGATCAACACGGATTTTGTCATGTCAAAGCGGGGTTTGAGTATAAAGCTCATATAAATCCCGCCCAATGGAGGAGAATGAAAGCTTCGGCCTCTTCGCCCTCTCCCCTTTGTTTGTTCCTCGGCAATCACAACGGTTCCGAATGGAGCGCCATCAAGAGCCATCTTCTTGGAGGTGAGGTTAGTAGACGGAATAGATTTAAATACGTGGATCCGATCAGCCATATTGCTCCTTGTCACATAGGGAAGTATGCCTTCCACGGAAAGAATATCACTGCTCTGGGTCAGGCAATAGCCTTTGCGGGTAACAGCATCAATGCGATAACCATCCTTGCGGAGTTCCTGTATAGCTTTCCATACGGCAGATCTCGATATATTTAAATTACTAGCAAGCTCTTCTCCTGAAATCGTTGTACCTTTGTTTTCTTCCAGTGCTTTTAATACATTACCTTTCGTAGACATAGATATTTCCCTCCTGTATAAGACGATTATAAATTGAAGTTTTCAATCAAGTCAACATATAATGCTCTTTTCTTATTGTGTTCCTGGTTTTCATACTATATTATGTGAGATAACTGATTAATTCAATATGCAAATAAGCGGTAAAGGGCGGGGGTATTGTCACCTTCCAATCATCATCTCATCATCTCTCGGTCTCTGACCGCTTGACTTTTAACTGTCTCCAGTCTAAAATATTGAGTAATTGATAAGGACAAGTTATACTTGCCGGGAAATAGCCAGTTTGCCCCGGACAAGAGAGGAGCAAAATCGCAGCACTATGATTGAGATTATAAATCTATCTAAGTTTTTTAGTACGGAAAGCGGAGATTTCACAGCAATAAATGATATTAACCTGACAATTGAAGACGGAGACATATATGGAATTATCGGCATGAGCGGTGCCGGAAAGAGTACCTTGATAAGATGTATAAATCTGCTTGAAAAACCCAGTGAAGGCAAGATCCTGATTGATGGGGTAGACATTACAGCTTTGGAGGGCAATGGTCTATTAGAACTGAGAAGAAAGATCGGCATGGTCTTCCAAAAATTCAATTTGCTGATGCAGCGGACAATTCGGGACAATGTAGCATTTCCCTTGGAGGTTGCAGGTGTCGATAAAAAACAACGATTGGAACGAGTTGATGAGTTACTGGATATTGTCGGCTTGAACTCGAAAGCGGGATCTTACCCGGTGCAGCTTTCCGGCGGACAGCAGCAGCGTGTTTCAATTGCGAGGGCTTTAGCCAATAACCCCGCATTGCTTTTATGTGATGAGCCGACATCTGCGTTGGACAGCTTAACCACTAATTCGATCTTAAAACTATTGAAGGACATCAATCACAAACTTGGCGTTACCATAATCATCATAACTCATGAAATCTCGGTGGTAGAGAAAATCTGCAAAAAAGTTGCCATCATAGATGAATCAAGGATCATAGAAAAAGGGCTTGTAAAGGATGTTCTAAAAAATCCTCAAAAGGAGATGACGAAGAAGCTGTTGGAAAGGGGTGAGCTGATTGAGTGAATTTATAGCACAATACGGAAGTTTACTAATCGAAAACACTTGGATCACAATCTATCAGACCACCTTGTCTACATTGTTCGCATATATTTTGGGGATTCCTCTGGGAGTCTTGCTGGTGATAAGCCAACCTCATGGGATATGGCCTCATAAGTCTCTGAATGCCTGCTTGGGCTGGGTCGTCAATGTAGGCCGTTCCATACCCTTTATTATATTGCTGGTGGCATTGATCCCATTTACAAGATTTGTTATGGGGAGTGCGATCGGTCCAAAGGCTGTAATACTGCCTTTAGTCATAGCAGCGACGCCTTTTGTTGCAAGAATGGTGGAAAGTGCTTTAATGGAGGTTGATGCAGGCGTGATAGAGGTCGCACAGTCTGCAGGAGCCAGTATAAGGCAAATCGTCTGGAAGGTCATCCTGCCGGAAGGTTTGCCCTCCATCGTGCTTGGTGCGTCCATAACCTTTATCACCCTGTTTGGCTATGCTGCGATGGCCGGTGTTATCGGCGCTGGCGGACTGGGAGATGTGGCTGTCCGTTACGGGCATTATAAATACCAGTCGGATGTTATGATAGCAACGATCATTATTTTGATAATTCTGGTGCAGATCATACAGGTCCTTGGCAACGGGATATCAAGAAAAATAGATAAGAGATTAAAAAATAAAATTGGAGGAGGGAAAAATTAATGAAAAAGAAGTTAGTATTAGTTTTAGTTCTTGTTGCAGCAGTTTTTGCATTTACAGCATGCGGTGGTAATGGAGACTCCAAACAGGGAGAAGAATCTGATGTAGTGGTATTGAAGGTTGGCGCATCTACGGTACCCCATGCGGAGATTCTTGAATTTGTTAAGCCGATGCTGGCGGAAGAAGGGATCGACCTTCAGATTGCAGAGTATACGGATTACGTGATTCCAAACATAGCAGTTGATAGCCGTGAGCTGGATGCAAATTATTTTCAGCATCTGCCATATTTGGTAAGCTTTAATGAAAGCAATGATACTAATCTTGTGTCTGCAGTCGCTGTGCACTATGAGCCAATGGGACTCTTTGCGGGAAAAACAGCAACTCTTGATGAATTAGCTGATGGTGCTGCCATTGCAGTTCCCAATGATCCGACAAACGAAGCAAGAGCTCTTTTACTGCTCGAACAAGAAGGACTGATTAAACTGAAGGATGGAATTGGTTTAGATGCAACACCGAATGACATCATTGAAAATCCAAAGAATATAACATTCTTTGAGGCAGAAGCAGCAGCAGTAGCACGAGCAGTTCAGGATGTGGACTTCGCTATCATCAATGGAAACTATGCTATAGAAGCGGGATTTAACGTCTCCGATGCTTTGGCAGTGGAGAGCGCAGATTCTGAAGCAGCTCAGACCTTTGCGAATATTGTTGCCGTTTACGATGGTGATCAGGAAAGACCTGAAATACAGATGTTGACTCAGGCTCTTACATCAGAAGAAACCAGAGCATTTATAGAAGAAAAATATGAAGGCGCGGTGGTGCCTGTTTTCTAAATCAGTAAAAGCATTTGATTTTTATCCCTTGCTGGGATGCCGGACAGCTGGCGGGTTTCGTCAGCTGTTTTTGTATTGTATTGACAAACAAGTGAGTTTATCATATACTAATTTAGTAAGTTAGTAGTTTAACAAACTGGAAACTGCGGAGGGAATAGAGATGATGAAAATACCGACAACTTTAAAACACAAACCGGTTATTGTAGGAGAGGGCTATGGAAATATCGACGGCCGTTACGCCTATAATACCGATGCCCAGGGACTTTCCCTCGGGCTTGCTCAATGGAATGACAGAGGAAAACTGGACATATCCGCTAAGGTTTGGAGACACACGGGAGAAAAATGGTCAAGACAGTCTGAAGAAATGCCCCTGCATCGGGTGCTGGACATGGCAATTTTCGTATGCGAGGCGGAAAAATATTTCAGAGAGGCATATAGACATGAAAAACTTTATGATCCGGAGAATCCGGTGATCGATCGGATCGGATTGCAGGGAGACGCTATGACAGTGAA
The DNA here is from genome assembly GCA_028706405.1 of Eubacteriales bacterium. Taxonomy (GTDB): domain Bacteria; phylum Bacillota; class Clostridia; order Peptostreptococcales; family Anaerovoracaceae; genus Anoxybacterium. The sequence continues at coordinate 14,627 of JAQWBM010000025.1, read as the reverse complement.
GATCTGCACGGAGAACAATATGATAGATGAGGATATCAAGACAGTAAGACAGATTCTGGCAAACGACAGCGAACTGCTGGGAGAACGGTTCCATATGCTGTCACGCCTTCTTAAAGAACTGGGATATTAGAGGAATCGTCTCCTGAGTTGAAATGATAGGAATGAAAAAAATGGGAATAAATAAAGACAGAAAAAGAGAAATTGTAAGTGAATATAAACAAAGAAAAACAACCGGCGGAATATACAAAATAACCAATACCGCCAACGGAAGATATATGCTGAAGGCGGAGGTAGATTTGCAATCCTTTCAGAACCGTTTTAACTTTTCGATGAGGATGAACTCCTGCCTCCATCCGAAGATGCAGAAAGATTTCAACCAGAATGGTGCTGAAGCCTTTACGCTGGAGTTTCTGGAAGAAACGGAGAAGAAAGAGGCGGAAAGTAACGCGGGTTTTCGGGATCGTCTGAAAAGAATGGAGGAGACCTGGGCGGAAAAGTTTGATCGGGATAAAGCATATTAGCCCCTTGTAACACCTAAAACTGGAAATGCCCGGCGAGGAGAAATTTAAGTATTCCAGAGTACCAGACCCATATTTTGATGAAAGGGGTTTAAGAAGTGTGAATAATATCATTTTAATCGGAATGCCGGGCTGTGGCAAGAGTACTATCGGCATCGTGCTGGCTAAAGTATTGGGATATCATTTTATCGATGCGGATCTGCTCATTCAGGAAAGAGAAAACCGGCTGCTTAGCGAAATCATACAGGAACAGGGACCGGAGGGGTTTAATTCTGTTGAAAATGAAGTCATTGCAAACATTGCAGCCGATAGGACGGTGATCGCCACAGGAGGCAGTGCAGTATACGGAAAAGAGGCGATGGTCCATCTGGATGAAATCGGAACCATTATCTACATCCGGCTGCCCCTGGACGAGCTCCGAAGCAGGCTTGGCGATTTGGCAGAACGGGGGATTTCCATGAGGGAGGGGCAGACCCTGCAGGATATTTACGCCGAAAGGACCCCCCTTTACGAAAAATATGCGGATATGATCGTTGATACGAAGGGGCTGGCTCTCAGGGAATCAGTGATGCTGATACGGGAAGCCTTGTTAAACATGAAAAAATAGTTGCGGTCCACGTTCCAATGAAAAAGTGGGAAATTTGAGCAAAAATATCGAGTTGTGTGTGAATTTTTTGGAAGAAGAACATATTTCTAGCATAAACCCGTGCAAATTCTCAAGTAGTGTGTGAGATTTTTCCATATAGTTCCATTCAAGTCACACACTACTTCGGTTTTTGTTCACTTAGCCGTGAAAGTAACACAAAATAGCAGCATATGTCAGTAGAAATGGAAGAAATTATTTTATTTATGCAGTAATTGTGATATACTAATACGATAATTTAACTGCCGTTCGGAATCTACTGATCAATTCGCTCGCCGGCAATCACGTTCAAGGGATTGGCGAGCCGGTAATTCGGATCAGGCACGAAAGGATGTAGCTACGATGTCAAAGAAAACCTATTATATTTCAACACCTATATATTATCCAAGCTCCAACCTGCACATTGGACACACTTATTGCACCGTGATGGCTGACGCTATGGCACGGTTTAAGCGACTGACCGGTTACGATGTGATGTTTTTGACCGGAACAGACGAGCACGGACAGAAAATTCAAAAAGTAGCCGCCAAAAAAGGTGTCTCTCCGAAGCAGCATGTGGATGAAATAGTTGATGGCATAAAAGAGCTTTGGGAAACCATGGAAATTTCCTATGATGATTTTATTCGGACAACAGAATCTCGCCATGTGAAGAGGGTTCAGAATATATTTATGAAGATGTATGAAAAGGGAGATATCTACAAGGGGGAATATGAAGGTTGGTACTGTACCCCGTGCGAAGCTTTTTGGACAGAGACCCAGATAGTGGATGGAAAATGCCCGGATTGCGGAAGATCAGTAGAAAAGACCAAGGAATCCGCATATTTTTTCAAGCTTTCCAAATATCAGGATAGGCTTATTGACCTATTTGAGAACAATCCCGAATTTCTGCAGCCCGAGACCAGGCGAAACGAGATGCTGAGCTTTGCGAGACAAGGACTGGAAGATTTGTGTATCTCGAGATCATCCTTTGACTGGGGTATTCCGGTTCCTATTGATGAAAAGCATGTCATTTATGTTTGGCTGGATGCACTTTCAAACTATATCACTGCCTTGGGATATCCGGATGAACCTGAAAAATATGATAAATATTGGCCTGCGGATGTACACCTTGTAGGGAAGGAAATCGTGCGATTCCATTCCATTATTTGGCCGGCAATACTTATGTCCATAGATGTCCCGCTTCCTAAAAAGGTACTTGGACACGGATGGATCCTGCTTGAAGGCGGTAAGATGTCAAAATCAAGAGGAAACATTGTAGATCCGGTTAAACTGATTGAGCGATACGGCGTGGATGCATTGAAGTACTTTTTGCTAAGAGAATACACCTTTGGGCAGGACGGTCTGTTTACAAATGAAGTGATGCTGAACCGAATGAATTACGACCTTACTAATGATCTTGGGAATCTGGTAAGCAGAACTGTTGCCATGATCGAAAAATACAATGATGGGATATTGCCGCAGGCAAAGACAGCCGGAGAGTTTGATGAAGATTTAAAGAGCGTTGCCCTAGGCGCGGCAGAAAAAGTGGAAGCCTACATGAACAAATTCAGCTTCAGCCAGGCACTGGAGGAAATCTGGATTGTAGTAAGAAGGACTAACAAATATATCGACGAGACAATTCCTTGGGTTCTGGCAAAGGACGAAGCCTCAAAGGATCGGCTTTACACCGTACTTCATAATCTTGCGGAAGCAATTCGCGTTATTTCTATACTTATATATCCGTTCATGCATACGACATCCAAGGAAATCAGAAAACAACTTGGTATTTGGTATGCCGATGTAGCCTGGGAGGATGCTTTTACCTTTGATCTTATGGGCGGTGAAAAGGTCAAAAAGGGTGCGGCTATTTTCCCGAGACTTGATATCGAAAAAGAATTGGAAGAATTGGAAGCACTTAAGGAAGAGCTTTCTGAACCGGAGATACCACCGACAGTATTTAAACCTGAAATCACCATGGAGGACTTTGAGAAAATCGATCTGAAGTCAGGCAAGATACTGGAATGCAAGAAACACCCAAAAGCTGATAAGCTGTTGGTTTCTAAGGTTAAAATCGGAACTGATACGAGGCAAATCGTTTCAGGAGTGGCAAAATTCTACTCTCCCGATGAAATGGTTGGGAAAACGGTGATTGTTGTTGCAAATCTGAAACCAATCAACCTTCGCGGAGAAGAGTCCAAAGGAATGATACTTTTTGCAGATAATGGGGAGAAGCTGGCTTTTGTAACTACAGATGCCGCTGATGGAAACTCCGTAACCTGAAGCTTTTTAATTCAAGCGACTGCCGGGCATATTTTCTCGAAAATCCGGCCGTTTACAATTTGACCAATGCTCCGACGGTTTTCTATGAAAATATTCCGTTGCGATCGGGCGTACAAAAGCCAGTTAGGAAAGGAAAGGAAATGCTATTTGATTCTCACGCTCATTTGAATAGTGGACAATACAGTGATGATCTGGAAAAGATCGTTGAAGCAATAGAACAATCTGATGTGGAATATGTCATGGACATCGGCTATGATTTGGAAAGTTCGGTAAAGGCGGTAGAGCATGCTAAAAAGTATCCTTGGTGTTATGCAGTTGTCGGATGCCATCCTCACGATGCGGAAACGATGGATGAACTGACTCTTGCAATGTTTCAAGGGTTAGCTAAAAAACCAAAGGTTAAGGCTATCGGAGAAATTGGCTTGGATTATTACCGCAACCTTTCGGAAAAGGACGTTCAGCAGCATTGGTTCCGCCGTCAGATACAGCTGGCATTGGAATTGGGATTGCCGATTGTGATACACGACCGAGATGCCAATGACGATGTGATGCGAATATTAAAGGAAGAGGGCGCTTTCAGTAAATCAAGAATTGATAGCCTGGGAGATGTAAAGGTTCTTATTCATTGTTTTTCAGGAAGCAAAGAACTGGCACGTCAATATATAAAGCTTGGTGCTGCGATCTCTATCGCCGGTCCGGTTACCTATAAAAATGCGAGAAGAAATATTGAGGTGGTGCAGGAGATTCCAATTGAGCATCTGCTCATCGAAACAGATTCCCCTTATTTGACCCCCGAACCACTTCGGGGCAAACGAAATCAGCCGGATTATGTTAGATATACTGCTGAAAAAATTGCAGAAATCCTGGGAATCAGTTATAAAGAGGTTGCCAGGATAACCTGCGAAAATGCAAGAAAATTCTTTTTAATCGATTAGTATTTACAAACCCAGACCCGGTTTCTTTGGAACTGGGTATTTTTTTGCTGAAAAATACCGTTAATTATCTAAAATTTTAGTCGTTTCATTCCAAATTATTACAAATAGTCCTAAAGAGACAAAGTATACTTAATAATGATTTACCAAATTAATAAAATAGATTGTTAGCGAACTAAAGCAAAAAAAAAGGGGTGATTATGATGGAATTACTTTTAGAAAATGTGCGAAACACACTTTCGGGTATGCTTGCCAATATAGTGCGCGAAGCATCTAAGGTAGCAGCGCATAATTATGCGAAAATAATCGTGATTGTTGCCAGCTCTGTTTTACTCGGAAGAGTTATCTTGCTTTACAGTATTTTTCCCTGTGGAATAGCACTAATTACTGTTTTTATGCACAAGGGGAGAGCAAACATCTACGCCTTGCCTCTAATTTTGGTTGGTGTGCTCACCAACTACGGGACGGGCTATGATATATGGGGGGATGCCATAGCGGTTACAGTCTGCGGAACAGTATTTTTCTTAACAGGCAAATTGAGAATTGGGATTGTTGTCAAGGCTTTTACTGCTGCAGGGATAATGGTTTTGGCAAAGTCGATATATCTTCTTACAGATCAATTAGTATTTATTTATGATATCTTCATGCTTATAACCGAGGCAATTTTAATATTAGCGCTCGTCTATATTTTTCATAGATTCTATGGTTTTTTTGATAAAGAGAAAAAAAGTGTAAGTAAAGTAGCAGAAGGAGTAATTGCTGCTTCTGCAGTTTTCGTATTGATGCTGGGAGGTATCGGAGTAGAAGTTTTGGGCATCTTTTCGATCATATATGTGGGAGCTTTATTAGTGACATTGATCATAGGATACAAAATTGGAATTATGGAAGGCGGGGTTTCCGGAATCGCATCAGGAGTGACCGCTATGCTTATAACCTCGGCTTCTCCGGCGATTATAGGGATTTTCGCGTGCGCAGGAATGACAGCAGGTTTTTTCAAAGGACTGAATCGAATGATTACAGGTCTCTGTTTTTCTGCGGTTTGTATTGCGTTCGGACTGATAAAAGGATATCCGGAGTTATACATATCCATTTATGATCCACTTCTGGCAGCAGCGATCTTCATTTTGATTCCGGGAACAATAATGGGAAAAATTGAACTGCTCTTGGCGAAAGCCAGGAAGAATCATATCTACGAGGAATTGGTCGCAAAAGACCGAATGCAATTGACTCTCGGTGGTTATTTAAAGACCTTTGAGAAGCTTGCGACACTTTACGCAGGTACAAAGAGTAAGAGCAATATCATATCGATGCAGTTTAAGGGAATGGCGAAGGTGACGAACTCCATGATGGAATCTCTTGAGGATACAGAAACAAGCGTGCTGCCAATAAAAGAAAAATACAAAATTGAAGTCGGAGTTTCAGGTTATGCAAAGGAAAAAAACATATCCGGCGACAGTTATATATGTTCCGATCTTACCGATGGGGATTACATTATAGCCTTAAGTGACGGAATGGGTAATGGAGAAAGCGCGTCAAGAGAGAGCGCGCTAACCGTAACTTCATTGTATAATTTGATGAAGGCTGGTTTTGATGTGGAATTGGCTTTGAAAACAATCAATTCACTGCTATTGGTTAAATCTACCGAAGAGATTTTTTCTACTGTAGATTTATGTCTGTTCAATAAAGTAACAGGAAAGATTAAATTATTTAAAATCGGTGCAGCCGCAACTTTTATAAAACGCGGTGATAAGGTAGAGATAATCAAAGTAGCTGCGCTGCCTATGGGGATTGTAGATAACATAATGGTAAATGATATTGAATTTCAGACAAGAAGAGGAGATGAAATAATTATTGTTTCTGACGGAATAACAGAGGCGGACAGGAATGACAGCCATATGGATTGGATCCGGGAGACCATAGAAAATATCCGTTCAAAGGATCCGCAGACCATGTCAGATCTCATCATCAATAAGGCAGTGCAGAGATATGGCTTAAAAGAAAAGGACGATATGACTGTAATCACAGCGATTGTTAATTGAACCAAACACAAACTATATGGTATAATCCATGCATGATTAAAGATAAAGTGAAAAAAACAATTATAGAGAACGACTTGATTGCTCAAGGAGAGCACATCGTAATTGGTCTTTCAGGAGGTCCTGATTCGGTGTGCCTTTTTCATGTGCTATATAACCTTAAAGAGGAGTTGGGCATTGAACTTCATGCAGTTCATATAAACCACGGTCTGCGGCAGGGTGCTGCTGACGAAGATCAGCAATACGTTGAAGCGCTTTGCACGGAATACAATGTACCATGCAATACCTTTTCTTTTGATGTGAATCGTATTGCTAAAGAAGCGGGGATTTCCGGCGAAGAAGCAGGCAGGCAGGTACGATACCAATCCTTTTATGAGGTTGCGGAAAGAATCACCGCATGTAAAGGTCATCCTGTTAAAATCGCTGTCGCCCAGAACATGAACGATCAAGCGGAAACTATACTTATGAGGATAATAAGGGGAACAGGGATCGATGGGATTGGCGGGATCGAGTATAGCCGTAAAGAAAAAGAAAGCGCAGTCATCATTCGGCCGCTTCTTGATGTTAGCAGAGAGGAAATCGAAGAATACTGCAATATGCATAGTCTGGAACCAAGGATCGATCTCACAAACCTGGAACCGATATATACGCGGAATAAAATTCGGCTTGAACTGATCCCTTATCTCAGAGATAACTTCAATACAAATATTGTTGCTTCTATTAACCGCCTTTCAAAGATAGCAAGAGAAGACAAGGACTGTCTTTATAAGAAGGTAGATGAAGTCATGCGGCAGCATGTGACAGTTAATAAACACGATAGAATATGTATTCCTCTTAGGATTCTAAATGAGGAGCATCCGGCAATACGACACAGGGTTATAATGAAAATTTTTGAATGCATAGGACTGACGAAGGACATAACTGCGGCGCATTTGCAACAGGCGGATAAGCTGATTGCGGAAGGCAGGACATCATCAGTATCGAATTTTACCGGTGAATACGTTATAGAGATCTCATACGGAATGGCGGAATTTTTCAAAAAAATTCAAAATAAAAAATTAGACTTTGAATATGAAATAAAATGTGATAATATTACTGAAATTACTAAGATTATTGAACTTTTTGAATTAAATGCGAAAATTCGGGTAAAAAAATCAAGTAGGAAAGGTCTTCCGGGGTTCATTGAAAACATTAGTACCGGCAGCAAAAACAACGTCTGTTTTTTAAACCTTGATAAAATCGTGTCTGGTAAAAGCAATCCGGTTATCCGAACAAGAAGACGCGGAGATTATATTAGACCTTTAGGCATGAAAGGCAGAAAAAAAATTCAGGATTTTTTCGTGGATGAGAAATTTGCCAAAGAGGAAAGAGACCGAATTCCTCTTTTATGCCTAGGATCAGAAGTCATCTGGGTACTTGGTTTCAGAATCAGTGAAAACTATAAGATTGAGAAGGATACAGAGCAAATCATTGTGCTTGAATATTTACCGAAGATATGATACGCTTTTTAAGTGCAATTTACTGGTACGCTCAATTTGCGTAACAAATTGACGGCGAATTAATGGCGAAATTAAGCCAAGTCCGAATCCGGAAAGGGGAACAATAATACATTGAATAGGGTTTTTAAAAACTTAGGAATATATATTTTGATCTTTGGACTTGTTCTATTGATGGCTTGGTTTTATCAAGGAACACCGAAGACAGAGATAAAAGAAGTTGATTTTTCCGATTTTGCTATCCAGTTAAAAAATGAAAGAGTTGATGAGCTTACCATAGTTGACCGAACAATGACAGGGAAACTGAAAAACGGCAACATGATTGTAGCATATGCCCCCTCGATCCTGGATATCAGCTTATTGACCGAACAATATATCTTCCCGCAAATAGAAGAAGGGAAAATTACAGTCAATAGTGAAGAACCCAAAACAACACCATTGATAGTTACACTCTTGCCTACCATAATAATGGTATTGATTTTGCTTGTATTCTGGTTTGTATTTATGAACCAGGGCCAGGGAGGCGGAGGCAAGGTCATGTCTTTCGGGAAAAATAGGGCAAAGCTGCACAAAGAAGAGGATTTGAAGAAGGTCACCTTTAATGATGTTGCAGGTTTGGATGAAGAAAAAGAAGAGCTTCAGGAAATAGTGGATTTCCTGAAAAATCCGAAAAAATATAAAAACCTTGGTGCCAGAATACCAAAGGGTATACTTTTAGTTGGACCGCCAGGCACAGGAAAAACTTATATTTCCAAGGCTACAGCAGGAGAAGCGGGGGTGCCGTTTTTCAGCATCAGTGGCTCGGATTTCGTAGAAATGTTTGTAGGTGTCGGAGCATCCAGAGTAAGGGATTTATTTGAACAGGCCAAGAAGAGCGCACCATGTATCATTTTCATAGATGAAATAGATGCCGTAGGAAGAAAAAGAGGCGCCGGATTGGGCGGAGGCCATGACGAAAGAGAACAGACATTAAACCAGCTGCTCGTTGAGATGGATGGATTCGGTGAAAACACAGGAATCATTATACTGGCTGCCACAAACCGGCCGGACATATTAGATCCTGCATTACTGCGGCCAGGCAGGTTTGACAGACAAGTAGTAATTGGTATTCCTGACATCAAAGGCAGGGAAGAGATTTTCAAAGTACATTCCAGAAACAAACCGCTCGATGATGCGGTAGAACCGAAGGTATTAGCCAGAAGAACACCAGGATTCACGCCTGCGGACATTGAGAACATGTTGAATGAGGCAGCGCTGCTGACAGCACGAAGAAATGGCAAAAAAATCCGTATGGATGAAATTGAGGAAGCAATCACCAAGGTAATTGCAGGTCCGGAAAAAAAGAGCAGAGTAATCAGCGAGTCAGCAAGAAGGCTTACTGCTTATCATGAAGCTGGTCATGCACTGGTTGCCAGGATGATGCCCAACACGGATCCTGTCCACCAGATTACCATAATACCCAGAGGAAGAGCAGGCGGATTTACAATGATCCTGCCTAAAGAAGACAAGTATTATGTGACAAAAACCCAAATGACAGAGCAGATCATTCATCTTCTTGGCGGCAGAGTTGCTGAAAAGCTTACACTGAATGATATCAGCACCGGAGCAAGCAATGATATAGAAAGAGCTACGGAAATAGCAAGAGATATGGTTACAAAATACGGATTTAGTGACCGTCTTGGTCCAGTGAACTATAGCTCATCCGATGAAGTCTTCCTGGGTAAAGATTTCTCTACGAGGAAGAATTACTCTGAAGAAATGGCATCAGAAATTGATGAAGAAATCAGAACCATTGTTGAAGATGCTTTTGCGACTGCGGAAAAGCTGCTCACAGAGAATATTGGCAAACTTCATACTATTGCTGAGGTATTGCTGGAAATTGAGACCCTTGACGGAGAGCAGTTTGAAACATTATTCACAGGTGAGACGACCGCGGAACAGCTGATAGAAGAGGTTCACAATATGGAACAAACGATTCAGAAGGCCAACGAACTGGAGGCCGTGCAGATTGTGCAGGAACTGGAAGACGATGACGAAGAATCATCTGATGAACAGGGTGCGGAGGAAGGTGCGGAAGCAAATACAAATGCAAACAAATAACAGGAGGAAAGATATATGAACAAGCTTGAAGATCTTCGCATACAAAAAGCGGCAATCGCTTTCGGCGGAGGACAGAAAAGAATCGATGCTCAGCATGCTCAAGGAAAGCTTACAGCGAGGGAAAGACTGGATCTTCTGTTTGACGAGGGCAGCTTCGTAGAAATTGACGTATTCGTTTCACACAGATGTAACAATTTTGATATGGCGGATAAAAAGGCACCAGGGGACGGGGTTGTTACAGGGTATGGAACCGTAGACGGCAGAGTGGTATTTGCCTTTGCTCAGGATTTTACAGTGTTTGGCGGATCCTTGGGGGAATATCATGCAGAAAAAATTGTAAAGGTTCAGAACATGGCATTAAAGATGGGAGCCCCCATCGTTGGCTTAAACGACTCTGGCGGAGCCAGGATCCAGGAAGGCGTCAATTCACTTTCAGGATTCGGAAAAATCTTCTACAATAATACGATTTCATCAGGAGTTATCCCGCAGATTTCTGTTATTATGGGCCCATGCGCCGGCGGAGCCGTTTACTCTCCTGCGATTACGGATTTTATCTTCATGGTTGATAAGACCAGTCAAATGTTTATAACCGGACCACAGGTAATCAAGGCTGTAGTGGGAGAAGATGTATCGGCAGAAGAATTAGGAGGAGCGAAGACTCATAACAGCATAAGTGGTGTTGCCCACTTCATGGGCGGAGATGATAAGGAGACACTTGCTGAGGTGAGAGAGTTATTAAGCTATCTGCCTTCAAATAATTTGGAAACAGCTCCATTGTATTGTACTGGTGATGATGTTAACAGATTGATCCCTGAATTCAACGAAATTCTTCCAGACAATCCAAACAGACCATATGATATGTATGAAATCATAGCAAAGATTGCGGATAATGGCTCATTTTTTGATGTTATGCGGCACTATGCGAAAAATATCATAACCTGTTTCATTAGAATCAATGGACAAACTGTAGGAGTGATTGCAAATCAGCCAATGGTTTCGGCGGGGTGTCTTGATATAGATGCCTCTGACAAAGCGGCAAGATTTATCAGAAGATGTGATGCATTTAATATTCCGCTTTTGACTTTAGTCGATGTGCCGGGCTTTCTTCCGGGAACCGAACAGGAATATGGCGGTATCATCAGGCACGGGGCAAAGATGCTCTATGCTTATTGCGAAGCAACTGTTCCGAAGGTCACTATGATCTTAAGAAAAGCATATGGCGGAGCATACATAGGAATGTGCAATAAAGAGCTTGGAGCAGATATTGTTATTGCATGGCCAAGTGCGCAAATTGCGGTAATGGGTGCGGAAGGCGCGGCCAATATCGTATTTAAAAATGAAATTATGGAAGCGGATAATCCGACAGAAAAGAGACGGGAAATGGTTGCTGAGTATGAAGATAAGTTCAATAATCCTTATAGAGCTGCAGAAATGGGTTATGTAGACGACGTGATAGAGCCTGCAACATCGAGGCAGCGAATCAGCAGCGCTCTCGATATGCTGGCATCAAAGAGACAGTCACTGCCTGCCAAGAAGCATGGAAATATTCCGCTGTAAAATTTCGGAATAACGTTTAAAGGGAATTATAAATAGAAGGGAGTGGGATGTTTGCGTTTATGCAAAACGTAACGGGTGAATAAAATGTTTAATATTAGAATTTCTGCACTGGCAGACGAGGAAATCAATACAGAGATAATAGCTGTGATCGTTGCTGCTATCGAAGCAATATTGGGTCATGCTTCTGCGAACCCAGGCGGATTGATAATCAGAAAAATCAGCAGGGTTTCAGGAGAAAAGTTGGCTTGGAGTAATGCCGGCTTGATGGAATGTATAGATAGCAGACGGTTTTAATTTTATTAAAGGAGTTGATTATTATTAAATATAACATAACTGTTAACGGTACTGTTTACGAAGTAGAAGTTGAAGAAGTAAGAGTTGCGGCTTCCGCCTCCGCGGCGGCAGCACCCGTGGAAGCCCCTGCGGCAAATACGGCACCGGCAGCATCTGCGCCTGCACCTATACCTAAAGCAAAAGCAACAGAAACGATATCGACAGATGCAGTAGTTGTGAAAAGTACCATGCCTGGAAATATTCTTAAGATCATTGTAAGCCCCGGAGAAGACGTATACGAGGGGCAGTCATTAATTATCCTTGAATCCATGAAAATGGAAACTGATATAACTGCTCCAAATGCAGGAATTATCGATACAATTCAGGTAAGTGAGGGTAGTTCAGTTAATTCAGGGGATGTATTGCTCTCTATTAAATAAAGTCTTATGCAATATATTCATTAAACATCAGGTAATTATGAAACAATAAAACACTCGGCAGCTATCAGCCCAGTGTTTTATTTTTATGTTGTAAAAATCCAAGGTTTGAATTATACTATATTAGTTAAATTTTTAATTTACACATTTTTGGGGTATTTTAGGGGTATGAGGGATAAATAATACCATTGCAAAGCAAATTGTTGTCGAACTTATGCAAAGAAATCACAAATTTTTGATTTGTAGATTTCCACTGCTGAATATTTGAAGGGAGAACAGATATGTTATTAGCTTTCGATGTGGGAAATACAAACATAGTTTTAGGCGTCTTTCGGGATAGCAATCTGATTCAAAACTGGAGATTGGAAACTGATACTAATAAAAGTGCTGATGAATATGGTATGCTCATTAATCAACTTTTTACCTACGAGAACCTGAACATCAACGAGATAGAAGATGTAATTGTTTCAACGGTAGTTCCTTCTGTACTGTACACTTTACAGCACCTGTCAAGAAAGTACTTTAACAGGCGGGCGATTGTCATAGGCCCAGGAATCAAAACGGGTATAATAATAAAGTATGACAATCCAAAGCAGGTTGGGGCGGATAGAATAGTAAATGCAGTTGCCGCATACGCTAAGTATGGCGGTCCCTTGGTATTGGTGGATTTTGGAACCGCCACAACCTTCTGCGCAGTAACGGAAAATTCCGAATACCTGGGAGGAACCATTGCGCCGGGGATCAAGATTGCATCGGATGCACTATTTGAAAAGACATCCAAACTGCCAAAGGTAGAGCTGGAAAAACCCGGAAGAGTTATATGCAGAAACACTATAGAAAGCATGCAGTCCGGTCTCGTCTACGGTCATATGGGAATGGTCGATTTTATTGTAAAAAAAATGAAGAAAGAATTAAAAGAATATTCATCAACGGGGAAGGAGCCAATAGTGGTGGCAACAGGGGGGCTTTCAAACCTGATCAATAGCGGGATTGATAGTATCGACTATGTGGACAGGCTGCTCACTTTGGAGGGGTTGGAAATTATATATAGCAAAAATAAGGATCGTTGGAAATGAAGATAGGAAACGTATTGCTGGACAATCCATTTTTTTTAGCTCCTTTGGCCGGTATAAGCGACTCATCTTTCAGAAGGGTATGCAAGGAGCAGGGAGCTAGCTTGGTATATTCGGAGATGGTGAGTGGCAAAGGTCTGTATTACAATGACAAGGCAACAGAAAGACTCCTCAGGATATATGAAGAGGAGAAGCCTGTTGCCTTTCAGATATTTGGATCAGAACCGAGCTTCATCACTTATGCGGCGGAAAAACTTGCTGACAGAGAAAATTGCATCCTGGACATCAATATGGGCTGTCCTGTACCAAAGGTAGTAAAAAACGGAGAAGGATCAGCATTGTTGAAGGACCCAAATTTGGTGGGAGATATAGTGAAAGCTGCAGTCTTTTCAGCCGGAAAGCCAGTGACTGCAAAGATTCGAATCGGCTGGGATGCAAAAAATATCAATGCCGTTGAGATTGCCAAGGTGATAGAAGCTGCAGGCGCCAGTGCCATCGGGGTTCACGGGAGAACACGGGAACAGTATTATTCCGGAAATGCGGACTGGAGTATAATCCGTCAGGTTAAAAAAGCAGTATCCATTCCCGTAATTGGAAATGGCGATGTCTTTTCCGGCAAGGATGCGATCAGACTGATGGAAGAGACTGAATGTGATTTCGTGATGATTGCAAGAGGAGCTCTTGGAAATCCCTGGATATTCAGAGAAGCATTGTGCATGTGGAAAGGGCGTCCTTTACCGGAGCCCCCGTCGATACAGGAAAAAATTGAAATGATAATGCGGCATTTTGATTTATTGATGAAGGAAAAAGGTGAATATGTTGCAGTAAGAGAGATGCGAAAACATGCGGGCTGGTACCTTAAGGGCATTCCCGGATCTGCATCAGCCAGAAGAAAATTGAACACTATAGTCAAAGCTGAAGCCCTTAAAGAGATGATCTCACAAATAAAAGCATAGAGGAAACTGGATGGACAAAAAAGTTATTCGTGAATTCATTTTTTTGTTACTCTTTGGCAATGCCGGATGAAGCCATACTCTGCCCAAAAGGCTGTGAATATCAACCTTTCTTTTTTACCTTTGATAAATAATGATTATTGTAGGTTTGTCAAACATATGTTACACCGTCCTGTAAAAAATCTATGAGAGTCTGCTTAGGAGATTTCCAACCCAGAGGTCCCATAGGAAAACGGTTGTACTTCCAATTGTGTATGTATAGCTGATGCTTGAAATCATTAAATGAGTAGAACTTTTTCACTGCATAAAAATATTCATTATCTTTCCTGTGGGAGCGTTCTACCTTGCCG
>JAQWBM010000071.1 GCA_028706405.1 Eubacteriales bacterium | reverse complement strand
AAAAGGCCAAGCTGGAAGCAATGAACCTACCCTACGAGGAATACGAGCGTAAAGTCCGGGAGCTGGCTAGAAAATTAAAAATCTAAGAGATTAATGAACCAGGGGAAACATTGAACGGAACGCCCGGGAGGGGAACCGGGCACATAGTCCAAGTTATGTTTTGAAAGGAAAGTAACAAAATGGAAAGATTGACAGCGAGAGATTGCGAAGGGAAAGCATATTTCCCCAGTTCATACGGTGGCCTTCCGCCAAGCTTGGGTGAAGCGATAGAAAAACTAGCCAGATATGAAGATTTAGAGGAAAAAGGGCTTTTAAAAATCAAGCATGATCGTTCACATTGCGAGGTATGCGGAAAGCCTACAGGAACGAAAAGATATTGCTCCGATGCCTGCAAGCAGAGGGCATATCGTGCCAAAAAAGTCTAAGCTAAGGAGGGAAGCCACCATGATAGATGGAATAGAGCGGGACGATGCGAGGCAGTATTTCAAGAATAAGGGATTGTCTTATTATGACATTACAAATGGTGACATTTGCACGCTGGTGATGCTTTTAAACAAGCATATCAAACGGGCTTGCAAAGAGGGCAAAATGTCCACCACGACCATGCACATGAGCGAAAAAATCAATATAAAGTCCGATTCCCACGGCAGAATCAAGAGTTGCTTTTTATACATCAATAGTCACTACTTTACCCGTAGGGAATGCATCAGTTTCAACGAGGACGGCTTTATCGGGTTTGCAGGCTGGGCGGATGACCGCAACATGGAACCAATCAAAAAAGCATTCAAGGAATGGTGCGATAACCTCGCACCAACGGGAGAGAAAAAGTAATGAGCGAGAATGCACTTATCAAGGCTGAAAAGGCGCACGATGGCGTCAAATACTACCTTGAGCAGGATTTTAAGCGGTATGCGCCGTATGTGCCGGAAGTACAGGTGCTACTGGGGCCGCCAAACGGAAATTACTGCAATGCAGATTACGTCTTTTGTCCGCATTTGTTGTGGGGTGGGTTTTGCACAGAACATTATAAGTCATTGCAAATGCTTGATGGATGGCAGTTTACAACAATCACGGCAAAGCAGTTTTGGGCGTGCCTAGGAGAACCGGATAAGCAGATTAAATACCCTGATTCCGGCACGGCGGTCGGCTCATATCGGGTATTCCGGAAATGCTGTAAAGTGAGTAAATAATTCTAATTAGTTTGGGAGGCAGTTAATGAAATTCTTAGATTTTTTCTCAGGTATCGGAGGTTTCCGACTTGGTATGGAAATGGCTGGTCATGAATGTCTCGGACACTGTGAAATTGATAAATACGCAAATAAAAGCTACGCAGCAATGCACAACCCAAAGGAGGGAGAATGGTTTGCAGATAACATTAGAGATGTTCAACCCGGAGATCTGCCTGAAGCCGATGTCTACTGTTTCGGATTTCCTTGCCAGGCTTTCAGTATTGCTGGAAACAGAGGAGGTTTCGAAGATACACGAGGGACTTTATTCTTTGAAGTCATGCGATTGGCGGCAGTACGAAAACCTAAATATCTATTCGCTGAAAACGTCGCCGGACTTCTTTCCCACGATGGAGGCAGGACTTTCGGAACAATCATCAGCACTCTGGGGGAACTGGGGTACTGGTGGGAATATCAGGTTCTCAACAGCAAAGATTTCGGAGTGCCCCAAAATAGGGAAAGAGTGTTCATTATCGGACATCTTGGAAAAAGAAGTGGACAAGAAATATTTCCTATCAGCGGAATCGGCACGGAAATTACTGAAAAAGATTGTATATTAAGTGACAGCGGACAAGGAAGACATTGGAGAAAACAAAACTTTTTCAGCGCATTGCGAGTAGGTGGTGACGTCCAATGCGTTGATGTAAGCGGAATTTACACACAAACATCAGAAAATTTCAGAAGACCACCGCTAAAAAACTATAGCCGGTGCTTAAAAGCAAATATGCACGATGCTGGGGTGGTGCTTGAAGATAAGACAATAAGAAAACTTATTCCAAGAGAGTGTTTCAGACTCCAAGGATTCTCTGATACATATTTTGAAAAAGCGGCAAGCGTAAATTCAGAAACACAACTTTATAAGCAAGCCGGGAACAGCGTAACCGTTAATGTTATACATGAGATCGCCAAGCGACTCGGAAATTAGTTGGAGTTAAGAAAGGAGACACATAAATGGCAGACACATTATTAGGCAGTCGAATAGCAGGGGGTAATACGGCATACAGTCGGAGCGAATCGGATTATTACCCCACTCCGCCAGAAGCAACAAAAGCACTTCTCGACTACCTTAAATTACAAGACAAATCACAAATATGGGAACCAGCTTGCGGAGAAGGGCACATAGCAGAAGTTTTATTAGAATACGGACATTCATTAATCGCTACAGACTTGTTTTATCAGGGATATGGCGAAGGAGAAATTGATTTCCTTAATTCTCCATTGCGTTCATGCGACTGGATTATAACAAACCCACCTTTTAAATTAGCAGAACAATTTATACGTCGTTGCCACGAACACAACAAGCCGTTTGCATTACTTTTGAAATCTCAATATTGGCATTCAAAATCAAGATATTCGCTATTTAAGGACGTTCAACCAACAGATATTTTGCCACTTACATGGAGACCTGATTTTCTTTTTAAGACAAGAGGCAAAGGATCTCCGCTGATGGATTGCATTTGGTGCGTGTGGCGTAATAATGGAGATCAAAACACTATTTATTATCCACTAACGAAACCGATTATTTTGAGAACTTAGTTTTATTTAACTGAAAAAATGTACCTTGACCTTGAATTTAACGGACACAATGCTAAAACAGTGAGATTTGAAACTGACTACAAAACTGTTTCTGATGAATGGGGAATGAACAGCCACACGGTATCTTATTTAAAGGGTGCCGTGGCTGAACTGGAAACAGAGTGATTACTAAGTCGGGACGGAATCCCGGCAGAACGGAGGAAAAATAAATGGCAAAAGCAAGGATCGCTGACGAAGAAGTCAGAAAATACATAAACGAGGGCAGAAGCAATTACTGGATATTCAAAGAGGCTGGCGTGAATTATGCGAGAATCGATAAACTTAGAAAAGAATATGGGAAGCCGCTTCCGGATCCAGAGAAGCCCGTTGAGGTAAAAGTGGGTCCTGCTCCTGTAGTGGAATCGGTACAGCCAGAACCAAAACAGGCGCGTCCGTTTCCATTCGAACCAAAAGAATCGGTAATCTATAGCGGTCAGATGCATACGGTCCGCAGTGTCGGTGAAAGCCGGATGGTATTGCGCAGAAATGCCGATATGAAAGGCGTAACAATTTTGCTGGACGATTACAACGCTGGGCGAGCATCTATTCGAAAGGTCGACGAGAAAAAGACGAATACATACGAGCATATCACTCGTAACCGCCGGGAAGATGAGGAGGCGGAGGATGCAAAGGCACCGCAAACAGTCTTTGAAAGAATCGCGGCAAGGAAAGCTGATCGGAAGCCGGCTACTGTCAATCAGGACTTAGAGGAAATGTTCAAGCCGGTTCACGAGCCAGAGAAGATGGCAGAATACCGACCTTGCACTCATTTCCTGAAAGACTGTGAAGATTGCCAAGACTACAAAGACGCAATGAAGATTGCGGAAGCCTCGGAAAAAGCTGAACCGTTCAACCTTGATCTTGAGATGGACAGCATTTCGGATCCGGAACCATTCAGCAACATTGACTATGTGGATTCGGACTGGGGGAAAGTGGAAAGAGAGATCTCCGAGACGGTTCTTAACCGGAGGGAATACCTCGATAAGATTGATAAGCTACTGGATCTGATGTTGCCAATATGCCGGGCGAATCCGCTTTTAAGGATTGACGTGAGCAACCTTGCTAAGAGCATCATGGAATCTGGGTTCGATGTAGAGGTAAGGGAGGCGGGGGCATGAGCGAGAAATTGAAACCATGTCCGTTCTGTGGCGGAGAGGCGATCATTGAAACATTCCCTGATCCATCCGAGAAAACAAAATGGAACGAACCGTATTATGTGGCATGCAAGGGGTGCGGAACCTATAAAAATGATTTTGCCACAGAGGAACTGGCGATGGCAGACTGGAACCGTCGATCAGCGGACGCCGAACTCCTCGAGGCCGTGATCGCCGGGCAAGAAACACTGCAGAAAGCTCTGGCAGAGGAAAAAACCAAGAATCAGAGACTTTTAGAGGGCCGCGATTATAGCAAGGAGTTGCTAGACAAACAACTTGAGCGGAACCGGGGGATGCAAAACAAGATTCACGAACTGAGGGCAGAAGTCAGAATGCTGGAGGAGATTAATAGGCAGATGTCCTCACTGGCAGGTGATACGCCATGATGAAAGACCCATGCATCAACGACGATGGAACCAAATGCAAATACGAACACTTCCGCTGCCGGCACACGTGCCCGTTCGGGGTCAGGTACCAATCCTACAAGGCAGATGAACGGAAGCGAGCGAAAGAAGCGGAGCGGCGGGAAAATGAGTTTACCGCATATAAGATCGACCGGATAATGGACACCAAGAAGAAAGCCGGGGTTGAATGAGGAGGCGGGAGAGGTTGAAAAGTCATAAAACAGATGAATTTGATCGGAATTACATAGAGTTATATGCAGCGATATACAAACAGGCTGTTGCCGACGATATTCGAGAAGTACGCAGACAGGTTTATAAGGTGCTTTCGCTTCGGAGAATCAACGAAAGGGAAATACACCGCTATCTGGACAGAATGGAAAAGGAAATCGAGGTGCAAGTGCAACAGGGCGTTTACGAAGAGGCGCAAAACTACGGGCCAGGGACAAAGAGAATCCAAACTAAACACATCAATAGTCTCGTATCCCGTCTAGTTGACGAATACATATGGGGGTGAAGCCTTGACCAAGCAAGAATTAGAGCAACTAAAAGAGTTGAAAAAGGAGTTGGAGCGGGCAAAGTCAGAATATCTCAATGCCAAGCCAATCTATGAGTCCGATTCTGTTTTCGGTTCCACAGAGGAAAATCCGGAGAACCGCGTTATTCCCGTCAGGGGGTATACATACCATGATATCGATCGCAAGCTGAAGCGATACGAGCGGCTGATTAAGAAATTTGACGATGAGATTGACCGCCTGGAAGATTGGATCGAAGATGTCCCTGACAGCCTTACACGGCAGATACTGCAACTAAAATACCGGAACGGTCTGACACACGAACAGATATCCTACGAGATCGGGTTTAGTTCCCGAACGGTGGACAGGAAATTAAAAGAGTTTTGGGGAGAATGATTTTTTTAAACTATTTTCCAAATGTCGTTGAATGTCGCTTTTCTCGTATGTTAATGTGGTATTGGTGAAAAGTATAGTGATTGATTCTCATTGGATGAACTCCTTAAAGGAACCGTCTTTCGAATCAGATCAGGGCGGTTCCTGAAAAATACAAATGATATGCCCAGCCAAGGGCGATGAATCAATATGGCGGTGTCGAGGGATAACGAGGCTCGAGTAAATGTCAACTCACGCAGCCGCCTCCGAAACAGAAAAGAGCTATCAGAAAACGGTAGCTCTTTTATTATAGGCGAGTAGTCAAACGGTAAGACAACAGGTTTTGATCCTGAAGACTGGTGGTTCGATTCCATCCTCGTCTGCCAAATTGGCCATAGTGGGAAAAGATATCCTTAAATTACGCTGGGGTTGGGAGCGGAGGATATATGTCACAGAAAGGAGTGAGTCTGATGGCAAAGGATACATTGACGGCGAAACAAGAGAAATTTGTTCAGGGGCTCATCGAGGGGAAGAGTCAGAGAGAATCATATCGGGCAGCATACCCAGCGAGCGTGAAATGGCTTGATAAGAGCGTTGACGAGAAGGCGAGCACAATGATGAAGAATGTCAAGGTGCTGTCAAGGTATGAAGCTTTGCATGGCAGACTGATCAAAGAAGCTGAAGACGATTGCATCATTACAGCAAAACAAGTGCTCCAGGAGTTGGCAAACATAGCTTTGGCGAATGGATCTGATTATGCTCAAGTTGTCGAAAGAGAGTACGAGGAAGAAAATGAGGGCGGAGAGACCGTAAAGAAACGATATAAGACAGTTAACCTTATTCCAACTGAAAGCCTTTCAGATAACCGAAAATCAGCCATAGCAGGGATAGAACAGACTCAATCAGGAATCAGGGTTAAACAGCACGATAAGGTTAAGGCCCTCGAGCTCTTAGGAAAGCACCTGGGAATGTTCACAGATAAAATGGAGCTTACCGGCAAGGGCGGAGGCCCGATCCAACATGAGGACGTATCGCTGGAAGAGAAGCTGAAGTTCATCGAAAGCTTGAAAAATACATAATTCATACAGAAAACACCATCTCCGTAAATCAAGATTTTCGGAATAGTTACAATAAAACATTGGAATTTCAATGGGTTCGGCACATTAATAAATATCCAAAATGAATTTTAATGCGGAATTTTGAATAAACACATAAAAACCACCGCGTTTTTACTTCTTGGAATGAATATTTATACAAAATCGAGGTAGTCAGATGAATGGATATTAATACTCAATATGAATACGCTTTATGGTATTCGAACTTAAAAGCAACGACCAACGAAATATTTTTTCCGCTCTACGGCAATAAAGACCGCTATCTGGTCCTTATGGGCGGAGGCGGATCCGGAAAGTCAATCTTCGCAGGTCGAAAAGTATTAGAGCGAGTGCAGAGTGAAAAAGGACATCGAATACTCGTCGTGAGGAAAGTCGCTAAGACAATCCGGCCTTCCTGCTTCGATCAACTAAAGGCGCAGATCGGTCAGCATTATAATATAAACGACTGGACCATAAACAAGACCGATATGGTCATGACCTACAAGAACGGCAGCCAGATTCTTTTCGCCGGATTGGACGATGTTGAAAAACTGAAATCCATCTACGGTATTACGGGAATATGGATTGAAGAAGCTTCAGAACTTGACGAATCAGACTTTAATCAGCTTGACATCCGGTTAAGAGGCGAAACGGCCTATTATAAACAGATCATAATATCATTTAACCCTATTGATGTTAATCATTGGCTGAAGAAGCGATTCTTTGATAAGAAGCACCCAAACGCAACGACGCATCATTCAATATACAAAGATAATCGCTTCCTGGATGAAGAAGCAAAACAAGTCCTAGAGGCATACAAGGATACCGACCCATATTATTATACCGTTTACTGCCTCGGGCAATGGGGCGTATTTGGAAAAACCATATTCGACGCCCAGAAAGTAGCGATAAGATTGAGCCAAATCAAGCCGCCTGAAAAGGTTGGCTTTTTTAATTACAAAACAGAATATGATCCAGTCCGGAATGAGGTTGTTATAATCAACGATTCCATCAAGTGGGCCGATGATCCCAGTGGATATATCGAAATTTATAAAGACGTAAAGTCTGGGTATCCGTATGCAATAGGCGGAGATACGGCCGGGGAGGGATCAGATAATTTCACCGGGCACGTATTGGACAATACTTCAGGCGAACAGGTCGCCGTACTGCTGCATCAGTTTGATGAGGATATGTACGCAAAGCAAATGTATTGCCTTGGCATGTACTACAACAAAGCGCTACTGTCACCTGAAACGAATTACTCCACCTATCCAATTAAGGAACTGGAGCGGCTCGGATATCCGAGATTATTTACAAGGGAGCGCGAGGACGATTTCACGCACAAGATCATCAAAGCGTATGGATTCCAAACAACTCGATTGACAAGGCCGATTATAATCGCCGCGTTGGTTGAGATCGCGAGGGAGCATATAGAGTTAATCAATGACCGGCGGACGCTAGAGGAAATGCTGACATTCGTCCGTAATGAGAAAGGCCGTCCAGAGGCACAAAACGGGGCGCACGACGATTTAATCATGGGATTGGCTATTGCGCACTACATCAGGCCACAACAGAGATATTTAGTGCTCGAGATACCAGAGCAGCCGAAGCCGAAGCTGATCGACCAGCTGGGCAAGACCAATAAAATTAAATCACTGACAGGGAGATGATTCCATGAAGATTAAAACAGAATACAGGTTACTGCGCGATGTTCCTCAAAACGGATATACGGCATACGACACAAACCCACGCATTCTAAGCGTCAAATATTGTCGGTGGTGGGCATATCCAGTTTTTAAGCTGATAACGTGGCTCCATTACGAAAAGATATACCTGCGTTGCGCATTGAATGAAATCGGGGCAATACAAACACCAGCCGGTAGCGCGGCAACATTCAGCGATATATGGCGATATAGGAGGTAACACATGGCTAAAACACCAAAAGTATTCCAGACTCTCCGCATGGACACAAAGGAAGAACGCGAAAAGACCGTGGAGATCTGTTTCGACAACGCGAAGAACCATAAGAGCCCGATCGCGGATAAGTTCAAAGAACTGGATGATTATTACCACAACCGGCACTACACCAACGAGAAGCTTGCCGAGATCGCCGCAGAAAAAGGATGGGACTTCAACCCTCCGTGTCTGACCGATGCATTTGTCCAGGTAGAGACGCAGATCGATCCCCTCCCTCCGGAATTCACCTTTAAAGGCAGAGACCGGAAGATGGATCCCGGCATGGCTAAGACCCGGCAAGATGTAGTCAAGTTCATTCTTTATAACAACAAGTTCCCCGGGCTGTTACCGAAAAACGAGAGAAACCTCAATAAGTT
>JAQWBM010000024.1 GCA_028706405.1 Eubacteriales bacterium | reverse complement strand
TCTTCCGAATATGCTGGAGGTACTCGGACGCAATTACTCAAGAAACATTAGCATAGTGAAGGCTTTCGAGATTGGCAATACCTTCTATAACAATATAAACAATAAGGATTCCCTTCCGGATGAAAGAGATTCTTTGGTTATAGGGTGTTACGGAGAAGATGAAAGCTTTTTTACCTTAAAGGGCATATTGGAAGAGCTATTCGTAAATCTTGGTATATACGATACGATATATACACCGGAAAGCAATTACGAAGCATACCATCCTGGCAGATGTGCCAGGATAATGATCAGGGATATAGAGCTTGGAATAATTGGAGAGATTCATCCTGATATTTCTGATAAATATGGCATCGAGACAAAATGTTACTGCTGCGAGCTGAACTTTGACCAAGTAATGAATTATGCAGATACTGAAAGATTCTATAAACCACTCCCTAAGTATCCTGCAATTAATAGGGATATCGCGCTGCTTGTCAATGAAGAGGTATATGCCGCCGAAATGGAAAGAACGATTTGGGAATCCGGTACAAGCCTTCTGGAAAGAGTTGAATTGTTTGATATCTATAGAGGAAAACAGGTTCAGCAAGGCAAAAAGAGTGTGGCATACACCCTGACATACAGAGCGTCTGACAGGACGCTGACCGATGAAGAAGTGACAAAGGTACATCAAAATGTTCTTGACTCTTTGAAAGAAAAACTGGATGCGGTATTGCGTGATGTTTAGAAATAAATAAGGGGGAAATAACATGGAGGATAATAACAGGGTAACGGTTAAAATCTATGGTCAGGAATACACAATAGCCGGTGATAAATCAAGAGAGCATATCATTAAGGTTGCAGATCATGTAAATATGAGAATGCATGAAATTGAAAAGGTTCTGTCCGGAGTCTCCATATCTTCCCTGGCCGTATTGTCCGCTATAAATGTGGCAGATGATTATTTTACCGTCATAGAAAATTTGAGCAGCCTAAGATCACAGAATGAGCAGCTTGAAAAGGACTCCCAGCATTATATACAGCTTTGGGATGAAGCCAAAAAGAGTTTTCTTCAATACAAGGAGGATGCTCAGGCCAGTATTGAACAGAAAGAAGAGCTTCAGAGGATGTTCAATGAAAAAACTGTTGATCTGGATAGAACGACTATGTCGCTTAGACAGCTGGAAGCTAAGTATACCGATTTGCTTCAAAAGAATGAGGAATTATCCAATAAGCTGAAAACGCAGCAAGAGGATAGGGTATCCGATTCTTCCGCATTAGAAGAAATGGAAGCAAAATGCAAGGACATGGAAAACAGCTTTTTTGACCTGCAAATGGAGAATATACGGTTAAAGAGTGACTTGGACAAATATAGAAAAATTGCCGATGAAAAAAGGCTGACAGACTAAGGAAAAAGGATATGATTCGAGGACAATGTATTCATAATATGCTATGGGGAATCAAGGATCGCTCATGAATGAAAAGACATCTAAGGTTTTAGAATATAATAAAATACTTGGAATGTTAGAAGAAGGCGCGGCTTCTGCTATCACCAAAAAAATGCTCGGTGAACTGAAGCCCGTTTTTGACATATATTTAATTCAAGATATGCTGGCGGAAACTACGGAAGCGGTTTCCGTTATTATGCATAAGGGAGCGCTTCCTTTGGGGAGTTTTTATGATATAAGAAACAGTATCCATCTGGCTGATAAGGGCAGCACCTTGACGATGAAGCAGCTTCTTGAAGTGCTGTATAATCTACGGGTTACCGCTAACGCCGCATCATTTCTAAAGAGTGATCTGCCCGAATTACCTATTATCAAGGACCTGGCAGAATTACTGAGCATTCAAAAAAGCCTCGCTGATCATATTGACCATTGTATTATCTCCGAGGATGAAATGGCGGACAATGCAAGCACGGAGTTGAAGAATATAAGAAGAAGTATATTGAGACAGAATGAATCGATCCGGGCAAAAATGAATCAGATACTGAATTCATCAGACAATAGGACCATTCTTCAGGATTCCATCGTGACCATGAGACAAGGCAGATATGTAGTGCCAGTTAAACAGGAACACAAAACAAAATTTGCAGGTATCATTCACGATCAGTCCTCAACAGGAGCCACACTGTTTATCGAGCCTCAGGCAATAGTTGATCTTAATAACGAACTGAGAGAAATGGAGCTTGCAGAAAAGGTGGAAGTCGAGAGAATTCTCGCTGAGTTGTCCGCCGAGGTCGCTGAAGTCAAGGATGCGCTCTTGAATAACCAGGAAATTTTGTTAAAGTTAGATTTTATCTTTGCAAAAGGAAAGCTTTCTGTAAGGCTAAAGGGTACAGAACCGGAAGTAAACACACGGGGATACCTTAGAATCAAGGACGGCAGACATCCTCTGATTGCAAAAAATAAGGTTGTGCCAATAAGCATCGCCATTGGTAAGGGTTATCGCACCCTCGTGATAACAGGACCTAATACGGGCGGAAAAACTGCAACGCTGAAAACCGTTGGTCTTTTTGCGCTTATGACTCAGGCTGGCTTGCACATTCCTGCAGGCGCAGGTACGGAAATGCCGGTTTTTCAAAAAATTTTTGCGGATATTGGAGATGAGCAGAGCATTGAACAGAATCTCAGCACCTTTTCTTCCCACATGTCCAATATCGTGAGTATTGTAGAAAATGCAGGCAAGGATACTCTGGTTCTTCTTGACGAGCTTGGCGCCGGAACAGACCCTACCGAGGGTGCTGCGCTGGCTATTTCCATATTGGAGCATCTTTATGACAAAGGTGCAAATACCATTGCAACGACGCATTATACAGAACTAAAAAAATATGCTATTGCTACACGAGGCGTGGAAAACGCATCAATGGAGTTTGATGTTGAGACGCTGAGCCCCACATACCGTTTATCCATCGGTACGCCGGGAAGATCCAACGCATTTGAAATCTCACAAAAGCTGGGCCTTAAGCCTATTATTGTCAAACATGCAAAAGGAATGCTGGAACAAGGAGACATCGAATTTGAAGATGTGATAACTTCCATTGAAAAGGATAAAAAGCTGGCTGAGGAAGAGCGCGATGAGGCAATCATGCTGAATCTTGAGATGAAAAGACAGAAGGAACAGTTCGAAAAAGAGCAGGAAAAGCTGGAGGAACAGAAGGAAAAAATCATCAGCAAAGCAAAGAAAGAGGCAAGGGACACAGTCAGGGAAGCGAAGGAATTTGCCGACCAGATACAAAAGGAACTCAAGGAACTTGAAAAATATCAGGACTCAAGGGAACGGAACAGAAAGCATGGGGGAATTAAAAAAAGGATTCGTGAAGCGTCTGATCAATATAAAGAAAAATTCGTTACAGTTGAAAATATGAACCCGGTAAAGGCAGGGGAGTTGAAAGTAGGAGACAGAGTCAGGGTGCTGAGTCTGGGTCAAAAGGGAAATGTGATTTCTCTTCCGGATGATAAGGAGGATCTGCAGGTTCAGGTAGGACTCCTGAAAATCAATGTGAACCTTGATAACATATCCCTGATACAGGATGGGAGTTCTAAAAAGGAAAGCAAGACTTCCAGATACGGCACTATGTACCGGAGTAAGGCGCAGAGCATTATGCCCAGTATCAATGTAAGAGGAAGCATCCTTGACGATGCATTGATGGATGTGGATAAGTATTTGGACGATGCTTATATTGCAGGACTAAAAGAGGTAACTGTTATTCATGGCAGAGGAGAGGGGATACTAAGGGATGGACTGCATAAGATGTTGAAGAGCCATAAGCATGTATCAAAATTTCGCAAGGGTGCCTACAACGAAGGCGGAGACGGAGTGACGGTAGTTCAGCTTAAATGAAGAACTGGATCCAATGCCTTTGCCCAATTGCGTACAGTAACAATCAATACAAATATCGAGGGGAAAGAAAAACTTAACTATAGATAACTAGCCGGAAAGGATATATAATAATATGTATTTAATAAGTGCATGCCTTGCGGGAGTAAACTGTAAGTATAACGGCGGCAATAACAAATGTAAGCGGATCAAGGAGCTTATACGCGAAAAAGAATGCGTGCTTGTCTGCCCGGAAGAGCTGGGTATGCTGCCAACCCCAAGACTGCCGGCAGAGCTTATCAATGGCAAAGTAATCGACAAAAACGGTAAAGACGTTACCGATAATTTTATACACGGAGCGGAAAAGGCATTGGAAATAGCAGAAAAGAGATCTTCTGAACTCGGTCAAAAGATCGAATTTGCGATTTTAAAGGCGAACAGCCCGTCCTGCGGCTGCGGAAAAATATACGATGGTACTTTTTCAGGGGTTCTGATTGACGGAGATGGAGTCTTCGCCGCTTTGCTGAAAAAAAGGGAAATCCCGGTCACAACTGAAAAGCAATTTAGCAATCATAAACAGGAGGATTATTCATGATAAATTTTAAAGAGAAAATAGCCGCCTTACTGGTTGAAACGGTAGAGGGCCTAACTGTGGAAGAAATGAGGGATATGATTGAAATCCCAACGGACAGTAAAATGGGCGACTATGCATTTCCTTGCTTTAAGCTTGCGAAATTATTGAGAAAGGCTCCTCCGATGATCGCGCAGGGAATAGCGGAAAAGCTGCAAGGCGGAGAGATCTTCGATAAGGTTGAGAATGTAAATGCCTATGTCAATATGTTCTTATCAAGGAAAATTTTTATGAAGGAGTTAGTTTCAAGTGTGGCGGATCAGAAAGATAACTTTGGAAGTGCAAATATCGGCAATGACCGAAAGGTTATTGTAGAGTTTTCATCTCCAAACATAGCGAAACCTTTTCATATAGGACATATCAGAAGCACTGTGATTGGAAATTCGATCCATAAGATTTATGACTTTCTGGGTTACGATACGATCAGAATCAATCACCTTGGTGACTACGGGACTCAGTTTGGAAAAATGATTGTTTCATTCCGACGTTGGGGAAACGAGGAAGATGTCATCAGGGAGCCAATCAAAACATTGCTGGGCTATTATGTAAAATTCCATGAAGAATCAGAAAATGATCCGACTCTTGAAGATGAAGCCAGGGATGTATTTACAAGGTTGGAAAATGGAGCAGCTGAGGAGATAAAACTTTGGCAGTGGTTCCGCGATGAGAGCTTGAAGGAATTCAACAGAGTATATGAAATGCTTGGGATTGAGTTTGATTCCTTTGCGGGAGAGAGCTTTTACTCTGACAGATTACAAAGTGTTGTCAATGCAATACAGGATGCGAACCTGTTGAAGGTATCAGAAGGCGCGCAGATCGTAGAACTTGAAGAATACGGCATGTCCCCTGCTCTGATCACAAAGAAAGACGGTTCATCTCTTTATATCACAAGGGATATTGCCGCTGCAGTCTACAGAAAAGAGCACTATGATTTCTACAAGAATTTATATATTGTAGCATCACAGCAAAACCTGCATTTTCAGCAATGGATCAAGATAATTGAGCTTCTCGGATACGACTGGGCAAAGGATTGTGTGCACATTCCTTTCGGACTTGTCAGCCTTGAAGAGGGGACCATGTCCACCAGGCAAGGAAGGGTTGTGTTCTTGGAGGATGTATTGAACAGGGCTGTCGACCAGACAAAGGATATCATTCTGGAAAAGAATGTTAATACGGATAATCTCGATATCACCGCAAAACAGGTAGGTATAGGAGCTGTGATATTCCAGGAGCTTTCAAATAACAGGATCAAGGATTATGTGTTCTCATGGGATAAAATTCTGAATTTTGACGGTGAGACAGGACCTTATGTCCAGTATACCCATGCAAGGGCAGCCAGCGTTCTAAGAAACGGCGGAGACAGCTTAAATCAGGCACTTGCGGCATCAGATCAGGCAGAAATGGGATACATATCAGGTGACAGCGCTTATGAATTGGCGAAACTGATTTACCGATTTCCGGAAATTGTTATAGAAGCCGGCGAGAAATATGAGCCATCTGTTGTAACAAGGCATATCGTAGATATTGCACAGGTTTTTAATAAGTTTTATCATGATGAGCATATCCTTGTTAAGGAAGAAGAAGAAAAAAAGGCAAAACTTCTTCTCGTCTATGCAGCTAAACAGACTATTAAAAATGGTCTGAAGCTGCTGGGAATGGAAGCACCGGAAAGGATGTAAGACAATATGAGATATGAAGGCAGTGTGTACAGACCGCCAAGTGAGGCACATAGCCTCATTATACAGGTAACAATCGGATGTGCCCACAACAAGTGCACCTTTTGCAGCATGTTTAAAGATAAAAAGTTCCGTGTAAGAAAAGTAAACGAGGTCCTGGAGGATCTCGATTCTGCAAGAAGATATTATCGCAGAGTCAACAGAATATTCCTTGCGGACGGGGATGCTTTAGTGCTGCAAAATAAAGATCTGCTCGTAATTCTTAATCATATTAAAAAATTATTCCCAGAATGTGAGAGAGTGGGGATTTATGGCTCGCCTCAGGATGTTTTGCGAAAAACTCAAGAAGAATTGACTGAGCTGTTAGCGCATGGAATCGGCATAATATACATCGGCGCCGAATCAGGCAGTGATAAAGTACTTGCAGATATAAAAAAAGGCGCGACCAGGGCTGAGATCATAGATTCAGTGAAAAAAATCGAAGCTTCAGGTATCCAGGCATCCGTAACATTTATTTCCGGATTGGCGGGAAGAGATGGCTGGGAGGATCATGCCATTGAGTCCGGCACGATGATCAGTGAAATGGGAACATCGTATGTGGGATTGCTGACCCTGCTTACGGAGCTGGAAACAGAGCTGTACCGCGACATAAATGAAGGGCGTTTCAAGCCCCTTAGCCCAATAGAGGTTATTAAGGAAACACAGCTGCTGCTTGAAAATATAAATGTGACAAAGACTTGTGTTTTCCGGAGCAATCATGCTTCAAACTATGTGACATTAAGAGGCAATCTGCCTCAGGATAAGGAAAAAATGTTGCAGCAGCTGCGCACAGTCATGAATTATGCAGGCCTGCTGAAAGATGACAGATTCCGCATGCTTTAATTCAAATCGACTTGTTCGATTTGAATAGCCATGTGCGATTCGCCTGCGGCGAATATTCGCACAGCACTCAAATCGTTCAATAATTAAGGATACTGCCGGAGATCATAAATGAAAATTTTACTTACCACGCTGAATTCCAAATACGTTCACTCAAATCTTGCATTAAAATATTTGTATGCCAGTGCGGGAAAAAGCAGTTGCACCATCGATATCCAGGAATTTACCATCAACAATGACGAGGATCAAATATTTATCGAACTGATGCAGAAGGAATATGATGCAGTTTGCTTTTCTTGTTATATATGGAATGCGGAAAAAATTCTTTATTTAGCTGAAAATCTTAAAAAGTCCAGACCTAAAACAAAAATAATTCTGGGGGGACCTGAAGTCAGCTTTGACGTGCTCCCATTAATGAGTGAACATAAAAATATTGATTTTATTATTGCGGGTGAAGGAGAAGCTCCTTTTTCAGAACTGATCGAGGCTTTGAACTCAGATAAGCCGGAGTTTAATAAGATCAGTGGACTTACATATCGGGAGGACGGAAAAATTTATGTGAATCCGTCTGCCCCGCCTTTACAATTTGAATCAATACCCTTTCCATATCTGAACTTGGTTAGTGAAGATGATAAAATTATGTATTACGAATCCTCAAGGGGATGCCCGTATCAGTGCAGTTATTGTTTGTCTTCCATCGAACGCAAGGTTCGTGCGCTTTCCATTGAACAGGTGAAAAGTGACTTGAGCTATTTTATATATAAACGGGTTCGACAGGTAAAGTTTATTGATCGGACCTTCAACTGGAACTTGAAGAGATGTTTGGATATCATGAAGTACCTCATACTCAGCGACAATGGAGTGACTAACTTTCATTTTGAGCTTTGCGGTGATCTGATTAACGATGATATGATTATGTTGCTTAATGATGTCCGACCAGGTTTATTTCAATTTGAGATTGGTGTGCAGTCTACCAACGAGAGAGCCCTAAGGGCATGCAACCGCAGCACTAACTTTCAAAAGCTCGCGGAAAATGTGAAACGTCTAATGAAGATGGGAAATGTCCATCTGCATCTTGATTTGATAGCGGGACTGCCATTTGAGGATTATCCATCCTTTCGCAATTCCTTCAACGAAGTGTATTCCTTAAAAGCGCACCGGCTTCAGTTGGGGTTTCTCAAGCTGATAAAGGGTGCGCCGATCCGGGATCAAGTCGAAGAACATGATTATGTTTACCGCAGCAAGGCGCCCTTCGAGATTATTTCCAGCAAATACATGTCAGCAGATGCTATTATTCAACTAAAGAAGATAGAGAAGCTTCTGGATTTATATTATAATAGAGGAGGCTTTATGCGAACATTGTTGTTTGCTGAGAACTTAGCGGAAACACCGTTTGATTTTTTCGAGGAATTGGCGGATTACTACTACACGAAGGGTTTTCAGCTTAAAGCTCATAAGAAGGAAGATTTATACCGCATTTTTTATATTTATGCCGGCTGGAGGGAACGTTCTATTCCCGGGATCAGGAATCAGATAAAAGAATTGCTCTTTGAAGATATGCAAGAAACCTTAAATCCGGATGCAATAAAGAAATTTCTAAGAAAGGGATGGGAAATCCAATAGAGTAAAAGATGGTACTATTAAAAAATAGAACAGTAAAGCCTAAAGAGCCAAAACTAAAGCCGGAGGATTACGATATCAAGGAACGCCTGGACAGGCTGGGGATATATTTGAAAAAATATACCAGGGATTTTGTTTTTGATGAGTTCGGTGACGCGTTTATTGAAAGAACAGGCTTTCATTATTTGAATGGTGTGCCTGTTCCGCTCCGAAAAAGAGACCTGGAGAGTTTCCGGGGAGGCAATGGGCTTGAAGTAAATCTCATTATTGAGAATATAAACCATATAATAGGAATCGATCCAAAATTTAAATATATGGAAAGCTATCTGAAGTTTCTGGAGACCTTTGACAATGAAAAAATAGTTAATACTCTTGTCAAGGAGGGATGTGATTTTGCAGAAACTAAGGATTATGACAATGCAGTCATTCATTTTCGCGCGGCGCTTTGCATCCAGCCGGATGATATCAATGCCATGTATAACTACGCTCTGGTCTGCAGGGAAATGTATCTTGCGGTCGATGACGAAAAATATATCGGTCGATTAAAAGCTGAGTCAATTGAATATTTTGAACTTTTGGTTGAGATTCACCCCGGGTTCGACCAAGGATACTACTATCTGGGTTATGCTTATTTAAATCTGGGTCTTTATATAAAGGCCAAGCTGATTTGGGAGAAATTCCTGGAAATGACGAATGATCCGGAAGATAAAAGTGAGATTGAAATCAGATTGGAGCAAATGGAACAGCCTATTAGGATCGAAGAAGGATGTAATTTCGTATTATCCGGAAAGTATGAGCTCGGAATTATTATTCTGGAACCATTTTTAAGCACTAAATTTAAGGACTGGTGGCCTATGTCATACTATTTAGGGATTGCCTATGACAGGGCCGGTGACAAGAAAGGGGCAATTACCAGCTTTAAAAGGGCCCTTACACTCAATCCATCTCATTTGGAATCCATGGATGAATTAGCAAATATATATGCCGAAAACAAGGATAAGGATAACGAGAGAAAATATAGAATAAAAGCAGAACTAATCCGATCCGGAGGTTATAAAGAATAAAAGGAGGATAACAACTTGAAAATACTTATGACAGGAAATGAAGCAATAGCGCGCGGCGCCTACGAAGCAGGATTAACCGTCGCATCAGCATATCCGGGCACACCAAGCACGGAGATTCTGGAAAATATGGTTAATTATAAAGATGATATATACTGCGAATGGGCGCCGAATGAAAAGGTTGCATTGGAAGCAGCCATCGGCGCATCCATTGCCGGAGCCCGCTCTATGGCTGCCATGAAGCATGTGGGAGTCAATGTGGCCGCGGATCCTTTGTTTACTTTTGCTTATACAGGAGTTACAGGGGGATGTGTTCTGGTATCTGCAGATGATCCGGGAATGCATAGTTCACAAAATGAACAGGACAACCGAAATTATGCCACATCAGCACGGATTCTTATGCTGGAGCCATCTGACAGTCAGGAAGCAAAAGACTTTATGATGTTGGGTTTGGAGCTAAGCGAAAGGTTTGATACACCCGTCATGCTTCGCATGACTACGAGGGTTTGTCATAGTAAAAGCATGGTTGAAATAGGGACTCGTATTGAAAAACCGTTGATCCCTTATGAAAGAAAAATAGCAAAATACGTTGCCACTCCCGCAAACGGCAAAGTTATGAGGAAGCAATTGATAGAACGTCTGAAGAGGATGGAAGAATATTCAAACACTGCTTCTATCAACAAATCAGAATACAATGGCGCCAAAATTGGTGTAATAAGTTCCGGTGTTGCCTATCAATATGCGAGAGAGGTATTCGGAGAGGATGCATCTTATTTGAAGCTCGGAATGACTTTCCCGATGCCGATGGATTTGATATCTGAATTTGCGGGAAAAGTCGAAAAGCTTTATGTCGTTGAGGAAATGGATCCATATATTGAAAACCATCTTAAGATGGCCGGTATTCAATGCATAGGAAAAGAAGTCATTCCTGAAATGGATGAGCTTAATACGGACATTGTTAGAAAAGCAGTATTCGGAACATCCACAGAGACATTAAAATCCGAAAAAACGGCGGTTGGCAGACCTCCGGTTCTTTGTGCCGGCTGCCCCCACAGAGGTTTTTTCTATGCTCTGAGAAAAAAGAAAAATATCATAATTACAGGAGATATAGGATGCTATACTCTCGGATCAGCAGCGCCATTGTCTTCGATAGACACCTGTTTCTGTATGGGCGGCAGTATCAGTGCAGGTCATGGAGCCGCAATGGCTCTAAAAAAAGGCGGATCCGACAGAAAAGTTGTTGCCGTTATAGGAGATTCAACCTTCTTCCATTCCGGCGTAAACAGCCTGATGGACGTAGTATACAATAGAGGAAACAGCGTATCGGTGATACTAGACAACCGAATCACCGCTATGACAGGGCATCAGCAAAATCCCGGGACAGGTTATACTCTCATGGGAGAACCTGCTCAAGAAGTGGACATTCCGATGCTTTGCAAAGCGATCGGCATAAAGGATGAAAATATCTATACGGTGAATCCTCTTTTATTAGATGAAACAGGAAAAGTTTTGAATGAGGCTCTTTCCAAAGATGAACCTACAGTTATCATCGCAAGATATCCCTGTATACTGAAAGCATTCAGCGCTCAAGACAAAGAGGAGTTCGATCTTAGCCCGAAGAAATGCTACATTGATCAGGAAAAGTGCATAAGGTGCAAAGTATGTGTCAAGACCGGCTGCCCTGCGATTTTATCGGGAGAGCAAATCACCATTGATCAGGGACCTTGCACTGGCTGCACCGTTTGTATGCAAGTCTGCAAGTTTGATGCAATTCGGGAGGTGAAATAAATGGGAGAAGTAAAAAATATAATTCTTGTTGGAGTAGGAGGTCAAGGAACCATTCTGGCGAGTAAAATTCTATCCGAAGGGCTTATTAGGGCCGGTCACGATGTGAAAATGTCGGAAATACACGGCATGTCGCAAAGAGGCGGAAATGTTAGTACACAGATTCGCTTCGGTAAAAAGGTATATTCACCTATAGTCGGAAAAGGAGAAGCCAATGTCATCGTTGCTTTTGAAAAAATGGAGGCTTTGCGATGGGTCGAATATCTGAAAGAGGATGGAAAAATGGTTATCAATGATTTTGAAATACCATCCGTACCGATACAGCAAGAAATTGCAAAATATCCTGAAGGAATTCTGGAGGAACTGGCGGAGAAAGCGGAGGTATTGGTGTTCAAGGCGGGAGAAATTGCTGAAAAGGTGGGAAATGCCAAGACGATGAATATTGTTTTGCTGGGCGCGCTTACAAAGGCAATGGACTTACCGGGTATCGACTGGGAAGCAGTGATAAGGGCTAATGTAAAAAAAGGCTTTGAAGACATTAACATCAAAGCCTTCCACGCAGGTGCTGACAATGCTAAATTGTAGCAGAGGGTAGTTTTAATTTCAGCCACGTCCGGCACAAAAAGGCTGTACAGTAACTACGATGGATAAAAAATTAACATTTAGGAATAATAAACTTGACATCACTGCCTAAATTGAGTTATAATGAACATTGTCGTCAGTATAAGGTAGTCAGTGATAGTTGATGGGTATTCCAAGGTAGCTCAATGGTGGAGCACTCGGCTGTTAACCGATAGGTTGTGGGTTCGAGCCCCACCCTTGGAGCCAACTGTGCCGGAGTGGCGGAATTGGCAGACGCACAGGACTTAAAATCCTGCGATCTTTACCGATCGTACCGGTTCGATTCCGGTCTCCGGCACCAGATAACTTAAAATATGATGACAAGGCGGCGCAAGCTGCACGATAACGCGGGGTGGAGCAGCTGGTAGCTCGTTGGGCTCATAACCCAGAGGTCAGAGGTTCAAATCCTCTCCCCGCAACCAAAGAAATTCAACGCTTCCGAGGTTTTTCGGAAGTGTTTTTTATGCTTAAAATATTCACATTATATAGTTTTTTATATCTATGGCGAATCGGAAACTTTATATTAAAAAGCTGAAACTTTTCGCAGCTAACGAGCCGCTATTATAGTAGAGGTGGTGATTTGATGTCGAACCCAAATGCCGCTTCGCGGTTCGATGAAATATACAATTCCACAAACAAAGCGGTATTAGCGTTTATCACGGCTAAGTGCGGGCGCACCGCTGACATCAACGACATTTTTCAGGATACATATTTGGAATTGTATCAAGTTTTGAGTAAACGCGGAGCGGACTATGTGACAAACGGCAGGGCTTTTGTCTTGCGGATAGCGAAACAGAAAATTGCCCGGCATTATTCCTTGCTGGAGCGGCTGCGGTTTTTCATTTCCATGACAACGACCAACAAGGACGGAGAAGAAGTCGAACTATCTGATTTGGAAGCGGACGCTTTCTTAACGGAGGACTTCACGGTCAATCAAATTTTGCTTGAAACAGCCCGACAGTTTATTCAACAAAAACCGGAGGACGTGAAAAAGATATTTTACCTTTTTTACGATGTCGGTCTGACGATTCCCGAAATTGCGCGAATGCTTGCTCTCGGCGAATCCGGCGTAAAAAACAAGCTGTACCGAACCCTAAAAGAACTCCGAAATCTATTAAAATGAAAGGTGGGCTATCATTATGAGAGGTAACGAAATAATTAACCATATCGTCCGAGCGGAAATGCCTGACATGGACCAAGTCCGGGGAAAATGCGTCCAACAGGAAATATCACAGAAACAGCATAAAAAACGTCCGCGTTTCCGTTCGGCGGTTACGCTTGCTACAACAGCAGCGGTGGTAATTTGCTTTCTGCTTGGGAATATGCTCCTGAATCCGCATGGCGATAACGTCTTTTTTGTAAAAGCCTACGCTATGGAACAGCAAGCGGACGGCTCTATCGGACTTCGTGAGGTTGATGTTGTAGATCAGCCCGATACCTGGGGCGGTTATTTTGACGGCGAGAATTTCTATGTCAGCGTCGGTCTCAAATACGAGGGTGAAAACATCAAAAGCGTTGATTTTACCGCCGCCGAGGGTTTTTTTGCCAAGCAATACATCAATAATCTTTCGGACGAAGACGAAGAAGATATTCTCAAGATGTATGTCGGCGCGGATAACCGACTTGTGATGGCTGGCGAGGATTTTGAGATAGCCGGCGATAGAATTACATTCGATGATGAGACAATGACCGACGATTTGCTGTTGTTTTGGGGAATTGAAGCCAGTGACATGAGCGAGGTTCCCAAAAAAATCGAGATTAGCGCCAGAGCGACCTTCAATGACGACAAAACACAGGAATTACTCGTTACTATCAATCTTTCCGGCACGGGGATTTATACCGGCGTAATCAGCGAGGAAGAAAGTCAACGGCTTGAAAAGCAGCACGAATACTATGATAACTTTCCCCTGGAGCAATGCGAGTTTATACCGGAGAGCGTGAAGCCCGTTACCGATGTTTACGAATTTGAATTTGGCGGTTCTGGAGCAAGGTTCGACATTGTGGAGAACGAAATGGAATTTTATGAGGACGGCATTTTTAGATGCGGTCGGTGGGGAAGTGATGAGGGCTGGATTATTACGGTTATCAAGCGTGACAGCAACGGCGCGTTGACCGGAATGTCATATAAGGTTGGATAAAATGATTTTATCCTATTTACACCCTACGAACGAGCAAGCCGGACTTTTGTCAAACGGCGCGTTGAATGTCCATAAACAAATCGCGCAAAAAAATGGAACATTGGAAATAACGCAGGTAATTGGCGATAGTCATCAGCTTTACATTTTTATGCGTTTTACCGCACCCGAAGGCACAGTCTTGAACGCAGAGCGATATGCTTTTGACGGTCCTAAAAGCGGTTTCTATATTGACGGCGTACATTCTAATTATGGATATGGCTGGATTTCAATTCCTGACGAAAATCCTAATGACAATGTTACCGACTTTGTTATGACGATACACGGTGAAAAGTCAACAATGGGGCATAAAATTTCGCTTGACTTGGAAGATTTATGCGCCGCCGCTCCGTTACCTGATAAATTTAAGCCAATTTTAACGGGGAAATGGAGTGCATCATTCAACTTGGATTTTAAGGACACTTCCAAGTCTTATGCTCCTGCGCAATCTGTTAAGGTGCATGGTTATGACGCTACCGTGGAAAGTATAACGCTTTCACCCATTTCAATCGCAATGAAGCTTTCAAGCGCAAATATACAGGGGGTACGGGATGCGGCAGAGCAAATGGAAAACGAACCGAGATTTCCAATTACAATTTTATACAAAGATGGCACATCTGAAACCACTGCACAGTCTGCGTTTTCAACTTCTCAGGGCTACAACGCAATATTTTTTGTAACGCCGTTTGAAAAGGTGGTAAATGATAAAGA
The DNA here is from genome assembly GCA_028706405.1 of Eubacteriales bacterium. Taxonomy (GTDB): domain Bacteria; phylum Bacillota; class Clostridia; order Peptostreptococcales; family Anaerovoracaceae; genus Anoxybacterium. The sequence goes on along the minus strand of JAQWBM010000024.1, from coordinate 20,262 downwards.
AATAAGTGCTGTTTCATTTTTTGGAACGACCATTCCGATTGAGTAAAAGAATCTCGATGTCTCTTTTTCCGGCGATAATTGGGATGTCCGCCACGACGAACGATACCTGCGTAAGTGTATACAATATAAAGAGCTCTGTATTGAGAAATCACAGAGCTCTTCAACTATCTTATATCAAATCTTTTGTAAAATATCCTGTACGGACTTCTATTTGCCGTTACCCACGATGTATGATACGCATTTTGTAGAAGGAACGGTATACAAAGATCAGAGCTATAACAAAGAAAACAATTCCAACGACAGGGGCGATATTTCTGAAGGCCTCTGTAATTGAGATCTCCATTGCCAGCAACCCAAACAGGGTAGTAAACTTGATAATTGGATTCAATGCAACAGAGGAAGTATCCTTGAAAGGATCTCCGACCGTGTCTCCAATGATTGTTGCGTCATGGAGTGCAGTTCCTTTTTGCTTGAGGTCAACCTCAACCACCTTCTTTGCATTGTCCCAGCATCCGCCGGCATTAGCCATGAAAATAGCTTGGAATAACCCAAATACTGCAATAGAGATTAAGTAAGAGACAAAGAAGGATACTGATTCAACTCCCTTTGCCGGAGCAGAGAAAAATGCAAAGGCCAGGGTAAATGTAAATATGGCCAGAAAGATATTCCACATTCCACTCTGCGCATACTGTGTGCAGATCTTTACTACTTCCTTGGATTTTTCCGTAGAAGCCCTCATGTCGGCATTTTCATCAAGCTGAATGTTGCGCTTGATATATTCAACAGCTTTATAAGCACCTGCGGATACCGCCTGCATGGATGCGCCTGTAAACCAAAAGATAACTGCTCCGCCGCAGATAAAGCCGAGAATAGTGTAAGGATTTAGGAGATTCAGTATCATTTCAGGTTCAACGCCCAGTACCTTGTTGATTACCAGAATCAACGAGAAAATCATGGTTGTGGCGCCGACGACTGCGGTACCGATCAGTACCGGCTTCGCAGTAGCTTTAAACGTATTTCCTGCGCCGTCATTTGCTTCCAGGTACTCTTTCGCCGTATCAAAATTGGGCTTGAATCCAAACTTCTTTTCAATTTCGTTTTCAATGCCGTCAATCGTTTCAATCAAGGAAAGCTCATAGATCGACTGCGCATTGTCTGTAACCGGTCCGTAGCTGTCCACAGCAATTGTGACAGGTCCCATGCTCAGAAATCCGAAGGCTACCAGTCCAAACGCAAAGATGGAAGGATAGATCATGATATCAGATAATCCGAATCCGCTGGCAACATATGCTAAAAACATGAGCAGAACGAACACTATGCCCATCCAGAAAGCACTGAAGTTACCTGAAATCAGACCGGAGAGAATATTCAAAGACGGACCGCCCTCTTCGGATGCATTCACAACTTCTTTTACATGCTTGGATTTCGGGCTTGTAAAGATTTTGGTAACCTCCGGGATCAACGCGCCGCCGATTGTACCGCAACTGATGATGCAGGACAGCACGATCCAAAGATTCGATCCCATTGCACCAAGATTGGTTCCGGGTCCGAGTAAAACATAACTTACGATGAAAGTCGCAATGATGGATAAAATGGATGTAATCCATACCAGTGATGTCAATGGCTTTTCGAAGTCAAGTTCGGTAGCCTTCCTATACTTTGCATTTGAATAAGCACTATTGATATAGAATGCAACTATGGAAGTGATTATCATTAAAACACGCATTACGAAAATCCATACTAAAAGATCGGGCTGCAGTTGTGCCGCGACAGCCAAAACAGTAAAAGTGACGAGCGCAACACCCGTGACACCGTAGGTTTCAAATCCATCCGCTGTAGGTCCAACGCTGTCTCCTGCATTGTCTCCGGTACAGTCTGCAATAACGCCCGGATTTCTGGGATCATCTTCACCTATTTTGAAAACGATCTTCATCAGATCAGAACCGATGTCTGCGATCTTTGTAAAGATACCGCCTGCAATTCTAAGCGCAGATGCGCCAAGAGATTCTCCGATTGCAAATCCGATAAAACTGGCACCGGCCAGCTCTCTTGGGATAAATATCAAAATGGCCAGCATCATAAACAGTTCCACACAAACCAGCATTACGCCGATGCTGATCCCGGCATTCAAAGGAATATTGAGCAACTTGATGGGTTTTCCCTCAAGTGAAGCAAACGCCATACGGCTGTTTGCCAGTGTATTTATCCTGATTCCATACCAAGCTACACCATAGGAACCCAATATTCCGATGACCGACCAGCAAAGAATCATTATGACGCCGCCAAGTCCTTTCCCTTCTAATACGCCAAAATAGAATGCGATACAAACACCTATAAACAAAAATAGTAATGCAAGGAACTTCCCCTGTTGAATCAGGTATGTTTTACAGGTCTCATAAATGGTATTTGCTACATCAAGCATTGATTGATGCGCCTTTAATTTCTTGACCTTGTTGAATTGATAAAAACCAAACAGCATTCCGAGAACACATATGCCAATCCCTACCATTAAAATATAGTTCTGTGAAGAACTTAATTGAGGAATAACCAGATCCGCTTCACTTGCATAAGAAGTGACCGGCAAGCAGACTATAATAAGTGCTGCAATTAAGCCTTGAAACTTGTAGTGCAAAATAAGATACCTCCTTCATTTATTTATAATATTCATGCTAATTAAGTTTATATCATAATATACTTGTTAGCAATAGATAAACTGAAATAATTTATAGTGTGCATAATACAAAGGTAATATTACCTGTTATTGATATAAAAATGTTAGAGTTGTCGGTAGATGGGAATATAGTATTAGATATATTTAAAGACTAAACAAAACTTTTCTGTTTAGTCATGCTTATTTTTTGTCAGTGCTTACTGATTATATAAGGTTAAAAGGAAGATATAACAAAGAGAAAGCGAGATTAATTTTAATGAATCGAATTAAGAAAGCTGTTTTAAAAGTTTTTTCGTATCCTTATATTAATTTAAAGAAGTACTATAAGAGTTATCGTAAGTTTCTCAATGCTATTAATTTATATTTTAAACCAATATATAATTTGATGGATCATAAGATCATCGTGGATGGACGTGAAATACAGGTACGAATATTCTTAACCGAAAAGCAGAAACATAATCATAATAAGGTACTGATTTTTTTTCATGGCGGCGGATGGGTAACAGGAAACATCGATTCCTATACCAATATATGTTCAAACATGTCAAAACAAACCGGGTACACAGTTGTTTCCGTAGATTATCGGCTAGCTCCGGAGCATCCGTTTCCGGCGGGTCTGGAGGATTGCTATCATGTTGCAAGGGCTATCTTTCTAAACCCTGATATACTTGAGTGCAAACAATCTGACATAACATTGATCGGTGATAGCGCAGGTGCTAATTTGGCAGCTGCATTATCGCTTATGGCTCGTGATCGTGGAGAATTCTTGCCGGCGAGGCAGATATTAATTTATCCGGCAACTTATTATGATCATAGTGATAATTCCCCATTTGATTCTATAAGGGAGAATGGTACCAATTATATATTGACGTCAAAGCGTATTCAAGACTACTGGTACTTGTATATTTCCAACGAAGAAGACAAATATAGTCCGTATGCTGCTCCGTTACTTGCCGGGGATCTATCCGATCAACCAAAAACGCTTATCATCACAGCCGAGTATGACCCGCTTAGAGATGAAGGAGAGGCTTATGGAATGCGGTTGAAAGAATATAACAATGATGTTAAGATTCATCGTATGGAGGGCGCACTCCATGGATTTATATCTTTGCCGCGGAGCTCAGGGAATGTTATTAAATGCTATAAGATAATCAATGCTTTCTTAAACGAAGATAGCATTGAAACGAGGGACTGAGATGAGATCAAGAAAAGTTGAATGGACAAGGCTGGATAATGCTTCTAAAGTTTTTCCTGCAACCTATCACAATAAAGATACAAAGGTTTTTCGAGCCACCTGTGAACTTACAGAAGATGTGGATTCGGAAGTTTTGCAACAGGCACTTGATATCACGATGGAAAGCTTTACTTTATATAAAGCTGTATTAAGGCGGGGGGTATTTTGGTACTATCTTGAATCTACTGATATTCGCCCTATTGTTGAAATTGAATCACTGCCGGTTTGTGCTCCAATTTATATAAAGGATAAAAGGAATCTGTTATTTCGTGTATATTACTATTATAAGAGGATAAATGTTGAAATCTTCCATGCGCTTTCGGATGGGACCGGCGCACTTTGGTTTATCCAGAACCTGGTTCATCATTATCTTATTAAAAAACACACGGAAATATTTGAGTTTAATAAACCGAAATTGCGATATAACGTCTCATTAAGCGAAAAAATGAACGATAGCTTCCAAAGGCACTTTACAGGAGATAACGCTTTTCCACATATTAATAAAATAAAAAATATTAAGGCATATCATATTCGTGGAACGAGATTTGAAGAAAACAAAACGCTTTTGATAGAAGGAAGTATGTCTGCAAAAGCTGTCTTGGAAGAAGCTCATAAATATCAAACTACCTTGACCATTTTCATAGCAGCCGTATTCATATATTCTATCTGTAAGGATATGACTGCGTCAGTGAAAAAACGCCCCATTGTCTTATCAGTTCCTATTAATTTACGACAATTTTATGAGTCTGATACAACTAGAAACTTCTTTACAACAATGAACGCAGGTTATAATTTTACAAAAGGAAACATTGGAATTGAAGATATTATAGACAGTATAAAAAATGACTTTAAAGGGGGTATAACAGAAGAAAAGATATCAATGAAGATAAATCGACTGCTTGCACTGGAAAAGAACATACTTACAAAAGTAATGCCTTTACCCCTAAAGGACTTTTTCATTCGAGCTGCCAATAAAATAAATGATAGGGAAATAACAGGCGCAACCTCCAATATTGGAAAAATTGAAATGCCTGTTGAATTTGACCCTTACATAAAGCAGTTTAGCTTTTGCACCAGCGCCAGAAGGCCTCAGATTACGATATGCACATACAGAGACAGACTTGTTATAAGTTTTACATCACCATTTAGGGAAACTGAAATACAAAAATCCATTTTTCAATTCCTTTCTAAAAAGGGAATTGATGTTGAAATTTCTTCAAACAGTTAAGCGAGGAGGAAACTATGCAATATTGCGATCATTGTCAAGTTAGTATTCGTGGTAACAAAAAACGATGCCCTTTATGTAAAAATGTAATAGCCGCAGATGATAACGATACGGAGAAAATCTATCCGTATATCCCATTGCTGTACGAGAGCCATCTTGTGATTCGTATTTTAATTTTTATTACCATTGTAACAATTGTTGTGAGTTTTGCTGTTTACAGATTGATTCCATCCAATATAAACTGGCCGGTTTTTGTCCTTCTGGGTTTACTTAGCGTGTGGCTCAGCATTGCATTGGTTCTAAGGAAAAGAAACAATATAACGAAGAATATTATGTGGCTTGTAGCCTTGGCATCTGCACTTTCCATTTTATGGGACTGGATGATAGACTGGAAAGGTTGGTCTTTGGATTATGTTATCCCTATTGTTTGTGTTGCTGCTATTTGTTCCATGTATGTTACAGCTAAGGTAATGAAGCTCGGCGCCAGAGATTACACGATTTATTTCCTGTTAGCAGGTTTATTTGGCATAATGCCTGTTCTATTTATTATGTTTGATTGGTTGAATGTGTTATATCCTTCCATTATATGCGTATCAGTAAGCATTATATTTCTATCAGCCATCATTATCTTTCAAGGTAGTAGTATTAAATCAGAGCTAAATAAGAAAATGCATTTATAGTACCGGGTGACGGGTAGTACCAGGGTACGGGATCATTGAATCCAGTGGCCATATTGATTGCTCTGTATCAAAGGCATAAACTATTTTTTGAATATAAATTTTTTACTGCTGCTTGCTAAATCCTTATCTCTTGTTTATGGTATTTGGTGTATAATTAGATGATATTATGAAAGGAAATTTCTATGTCAAACATATTAGACAAAGCCAAACATATTGAAGGATACATTATCAATATCAGAAGAGATTTGCATGAAAATCCTGAGCTTAGCGGTCAAGAATTTAAAACTCAAGAAAAAATTATAAAAGAATTGGACAAACTCAGAATTTCATATAAAAAAGCAGGTAACACTTCCGTAATAGCTACATTAAAGGGCAGAAAGACAGGGAAAACTGTGGCCTTAAGAGCAGACATGGATGCTCTTCCGGTAAATGAAGAATCAGATGTTGAATTTAAATCTAAAACACCTGGAGTAATGCATGCCTGCGGTCATGATTCGCATACTGCTATGCTTCTGGGCGCCGCAAGAATCTTGTCTGAAATGAAGAATGAGATATCCGGTGAGGTTCGATTTTTATTTCAGGAAGCAGAAGAAACATTTTCCGGAGCAAAATTGATAATACAAGCAGGCGGTATGAATGGAGTGGATGCTTGTTTTGGACTGCATGGAAATGCGGAATTAAAAACAGGATATGTAAATATTGAACCTGGCTACAGAATGGCAAGCTGCGATACTATTTATGTAAAATTCAAAGGGATATCAGGTCATGGCTCAACACCATACCTCGCTAAAGACACTATTCATCCGGCATGTATTTTTGTTGCAGACCTTCAAGGTATAGTTACTAAAAACATTAATGCGCAAGAGCCGGTAGTAATCTCTACAGGAAAAATCATTGGAGGCACAAAGGCAAATATCGTTTCTAAATACACAGAAATGGAGATTTCCATGAGATCCTTTAACCCAGAGGTCAGAGAAACAACTCATAAAGCAATAAAAAGACATGCAAAAGCCATTGCAGATGCCTATGAGATCAATGCAGATGTGAGAATAGAAGAGAGCACTATCGGTCTCTATAATGATGAAAATTTAGCAGTTCTGGCAGATAAGTCAGCAACAAAGGTTTTTGGTGAAGGGAAAAACACACCCATACCAAAACGTATGGGTTCAGAAGATATGTCGTACTTTTTCAAACATTCTAAAGGAGTGTATGCATTTTTGGGATACTGGAATGAGGAAAAGGATGCAATATACAACCTTCATAATGAGAAATTCAAAATCGATGAAGACTATATGAAATATGGTACAGCACTTCATGTACAATTTGCCCTTGATTTTTTAAGCAAATAAATAAAATTTTATCACGAGGCAAAGATATCCCCGCTTCTTTAGGTGGCGATTGAAAGGTTAATTATGTTTTTTAGTATGGGATCATGGTATAATTGACTTTGATATTTTATTGCCTTTAATTAAGAGGGAACTCAATGAACGAATGGATTTACCTGCTTATAGGATGGAATGCTTTTACTTTATTAATTATGGGATTAGATAAATTTTTGGCTATTCATGAGAAGCGCAGGATCAGTGAACGGACGTTGCTGACGTTAGCATTTGCAATGGGTGGGATTGGAAGTCTTTTAGGATCGATTGTGTTCCGGCACAAAACAAGGAAATGGGGATTTCGAATTCTCCTGCCAATCGCATTGCTTTTCAACGCATCTGTTATCTTTCTGATCTGGTACTATGTATTGTAAATGTGACTTGGTTTCTATTTATTAATAAAGCGGCAACAACGGTATACAGGCTTTGATGAGCGATTAAAAGAGATAGGAAAGTATAATCATGATGCGTAAAATACAGATTACAGTTATTCTTCTGGTTTTAGCACAAAGCATACTGATTGCCGGTGTAATGTACTATTACACCAAGTCTGCTATTATTGAAGAAAAATATAAATCGTTAGCAAGTATAACCCATATGATGGATTTTTACATAAGTCAGCGTTATGATACACTCATTTCCTGTATTAGTGAAAAAACAGAAACAGATATTTTGAAGAGCCGCTTTGAAATGCAGAAAACAGGCGCGTATAAGGGTAACTATAATGAAACCGGGGAAAGAATAAAACAATTGTTAAACAAAGACATAAACGTACCTGTACTTGAAGGCGCCCTGATAAATCTGAAAGGGCAGGTCATATTGTCAAACCGCCCTGAAGAAGAAGGCTTAATTCTTGACAAAACTGAACTTTACAATAGCATAATGAACGGTGCTGAATCGTATATGGGATTGATAATCGAGGCAGGTGATATAGAAAAAGTTGAGATTGCTGTTCCCGCATTTGATAATAACGGAAAAATAGTCGGTATTATTAAACAGGTAATAACACTGGATAATATGAAAGAATATCTTGGGAGCATTGAAATCGGAGAAACAGGGTATGCCTTTTTGATTTGGAATAGCGGTCATATGGTTTTTCAAGGCGATATAAAAAGATCTATCATACTCTATCCCGAGTATCAAAATGGCTCCAACCTGGAGCAGCTGATTTTTGATTTCAGAACCAGTCAATTGGAAGAATCGGAAGGGATTGTGAGGTATAGTAACAATGGTGCGGAATTCATAGGAGCGTACAAATTGGTTGGTGCAGGATTCTGTATAGCTGTAGCAGCAATGGAAAAGGAAGAAATAATGCCCTGTTCAGCCGATCAAAAAACAATATTTTTTAGCTTGAGCGGTTTTATTATTTTGATGGCGGTGTTAATTGGATTTGTTATGGGCAACTCAATACAAAAACCAATACAGAGAATCATTAGCAACACAAGAAAATTAAGCAACGGAGATTTAACGGCCAGGTGCCCGGCAGCAAAGAATGAGATGCTTAAAGAGCTTTGTTATAATATAAACAATCTGGCAGATAGACTGCAAAAAAATGAACGAGAACTGAGAATGTCTGCAAGAATAGATGGCATGACACACTTGCCAAATCGTTGCATGATGTATGAAGTACTGGATATATTATTATACAAGCATCCGAATCAGGCGCTTCTTAAGCTTGAACTAGAAGGAATAAAAACAGTAAATGCCAATTTGGGGTATGATATCGGCGATAAGATCATAATGGAAATTGGAGATATTCTTCGTTCTCTTCCTCATAATGTCTGCTATTCTTCACGGCTTGGGGGGAAGGATTTTTTGGTTTTTGTAACAAATTGGATTGCGCCAAAATATCCTGAGAGGATTGCAGAAAAGCTTATTAAGAAAATCAAAGATATCAAATTTATTGGTCAGGTGCATGTTGATATAGGGGTGAACATTGGCATCCAGTATATAGATGAAGAAAAAATCGATAAGAAAAAGCTGATAAAACAAAGTGACATGGCAATGCGTAAATCAAAAATTGAAGGAAAAAATCTATATTTTGTATCATATTCCAACAAACAGAAAGAAACATAGCTTTCAATATACGTAAGTTCCCAAAGTGAGTTCTACACCGTTGTCCACTATGAACTTACTTTGTGAATTTACTTATGTTTAAATATGAGGTTTTTGCCGGTAAAACTGCTTGACATAAGTCTTTGGAAATGGTACTATCTTTATTGCGACATATTGAATGTCGGCTTGAAATAAGGCGGTGTAGCTTAGTTGGCTAGAGCGTCCGGTTCATACCCGGAAGGTCGGTGGTTCGACTCCACTCGCCGCTACCAGTTTCAAATGCAGTATTTCGCAAAGTAAGAGATTGTCATGCGCAGGAAATTTTTGAAAGACGCGAAACAGCGAGAGAGTATGCGTTGCGTGTACCAAGGCGCGATGAGAGGAACTCGAAGTATGCGTTGCGTGTACCAAGGCGCGATGAGAGGAACTCGAAGTATGCGTATACAGACATACGCAAGCGAGAGTGAACGAGTCAGCAACGCAGTATAGCACTAAATTAACAAGCAAGGGCGCATAGCTCAGCTGGGAGAGCACCTGCCTTACAAGCAGGGGGTCATAGGTTCGAGCCCTATTGCGCCCACCATTGCGGTCCGGTAGTTCAGTTGGTTAGAATGCCAGCCTGTCACGCTGGAGGTCGTCGGTTCGAGCCCGATCCGGATCGCCATTAAAACATGATTTGAAGCAACAAGCGAACATGAACGAGTCAGCAACGCGGTCTTATACAAAAATAGCAATAAGATGCGCAGATAGTTTTTTATAAGACAAGGCGCAACGAGTGAAGGAGAAGCGCACGTATCTCAAAATACGTAAGCGAGCATGAACGAGTCAGCAACGCAGTCTTATACAAAAATAGCAAGCATGGTGGGTGTAGTCAAGTGGTTAAGACACAGGGTTGTGGCTCCTGCATTCGTGGGTTCGAATCCCATCACCCACCCCACTATAAAAAATATTTATTTATGTTGGGGTATCGCCAAGCGGTAAGGCAATGGACTCTGACTCCATCATTCGCAGGTTCGAATCCTGCTACCCTAGCCAATTTAATTTAAGTGTGCGTGTTATACGCACGCGCATTTTAATCCAAATCATCATATAATGTGATGCGTAGAGAATTACGAAAAATTAACAAGCATGCGGCGACATAGCCAAGTGGTAAGGCAGAGGTCTGCAAAACCTTTATTCCCCAGTTCAAATCTGGGTGTCGCCTCCAGAAAGTAAACCTTCAAATTCAATGTTTGAAGGTTTTTTCTTTTTTGAAAATGATTGACGTACTTTCGGAAAAAGAATATAATTATACTGCACAAAAAAACAGAAAATTAATTTTAAAATTATGCATTTTGGTGATTGTTATGTTGAATGAAAAACGGAAGCTTGCGAAAGAACTCTTTCTGTCAAGAGGGGCGATTCTAAAAGCAAAAATACTAAGGGAGAATAAGTTCTGTAGCCGTGAGATAACAGAGCTTGTTGACGATGGCCTTATTCGAAAAATTAAGCCAGGCTACTATATTTGGTGTGAAGAGGAAAACAACCTCTCCGATATCGAAACCATTGCATCAGTTTTACCTTACGGTATTATATGTCGACAGACAGCAGCACAATTCCATGAGTTAACAACGGTTAACCCTCTGGCAATTTCGATTGCCATTCCGGCAAATCGGACAAGGGTTATCCTGCCGAGCCATCCGCCGGTTGAGCTTGTTCCAACCTCATTGGCAACTTTCGAACTTGGTCTTACAATACTGAAAACGGATCATATGTCTATCCGCATTTATGATAGGGAACGTACGGTATGTGATTTTTTCCGGAAGCGAAATCAACTTGGAGAGGACCTTGCTCTGGAGGTTCTTCAGAATTATATGTCAGGAACAAGAAACCTTCAACGATTGTTTGAATATGCCGGCAAACTGAGAATCAAACTTGTGATTAGGCCATATGTGGAGGCTCTGTTATGATAAACTATGATAGTATTAAAGCCAGATTGAAGCAGCTTGCTATAAAGATAGGCAAGCCCTATGATTATCTTATGATGCATTATTTCGTTGAAAGACTATTGTATCGCTTATCAATATCGCAGTATGCCGACCAGTTCATCCTTAAAGGCGGGATGCTGCTTTATACTATGCTGGACAATGACGCACGGGCTACAAAGGATGTTGACTTTCTTGCGAAGCAATTAAAAAACACTCCCGAAGAATTAATCGGTATCTTCCGAAAAATTTGTGCGATTGAAGCGGATGATGCAATTCTGTTTGATCTTGACTCAATTATTGCAGATAGAATCAAAGAGGATGCTGATTATGAAGGAGTCCGCGTCAGGGTTATTGGTTACTTGGATAAAAGCCGCCATGTATTGCAGTTTGATATTGGTTTTGGTGATATCGTTGTTCCGAAACCGATGACTATGGAGTATCCGACTCTGTTGGATATGGAGAGACCGGTGCTAAAGGCATATTCCCGTGAATCAGTAATATCAGAGAAGTTTGAGGCAATGATTGCACTAGGCGAAGCTAACAGCCGTATGAAAGACTTTTATGACGTTTACATGTTAAGTCGGATTTTTGATTTTGAAGGACTGCTATTATATGAAGCGATTAGTCAGACGTTACAACGGAGAGGTACGCCGCTTATAGCTGTCCCAACCGTCTTCTTCGATGAATTTCAGCAGCTCAAAGAAAAACAAACTCAGTGGAAGGCTTTTCAAAAGCGTATTAAAGTTGCTGAAAAAATTGAATTTTCGGAGGCTATTGCTTTAATTAAATCTTTCATCCAGCCAGTTTATGAGGCAGTGATCCATGAAAATGAATGGATGGCAAATTGGAATCATAAAGAGTTATGTTGGATTAAATACACAACAGAGAAAATCATTCAGAGTGAATTCTCTAAATGATAGGTCTATTGTTTTATGTTCTATAGATTGATTTGCCATATGTAAATTTGGAGGAACTTTAATGGACATAATAATTGATTTTTATAATAAGTATTAGATTCTTACACAATATTCTTATTGTTATTACCTGTTTTTGCAGGATCCCGGTGGGTATATACGTTTCTTTCTTCTTCTTCACTTGAAAAACATCTTTTTTCGAAGGAGAAAAGGATTGCGCATAAATTGTTGACTGCTACTTCTGTGGCTTTTGCAATAGAAGTGTTTATTTTCTCTATTGCAAGTGCTTATGGAGATATAGATAGCTTTAATAATACGAATAATTTAACAATGGCGTTATCCATATTTATGATAATTGTTTCATATCATTTCATAGTTAATATAATGATGATACCTACGGCAAAAGAGATATTAAATGCTATTCGACCTTTTTTAAAATCAAGAAATATTTATGTGAATTCACAAATAAGCAAACAACTCATACGAAAATATTCGGGTGTTGTGAGAACGGCAAGAAAATACAATTTGAAAAGAAAGCTTCAAACATGTAAAATTACATGCCTTATACTTGTAGCGGGATATATATTACTGTCTGGATCGTATGATAAACAGAGAAGTCTGATGGAATTAAACGAAGATAGTCTTTTATCATATTTAGAAGCCTTCTTTGCTCTATTTTGCCTCGCAATATTTTTTGTAATAATAATTGCATATATTGCTTCAACAGGTATAAAGGATAATAATAAATCTATAGCTTTTTATATCATGATTAATGATAAGAAATTCTATATATTGTATCCAATTAATAATAAAGAGCTGTTGCTGTCCAGTGAAGCAAGCAAATACGAGAGTAAAAATCATATTATACTTAATCGACAGGATTTAAGCGGAAAAGAAATAATTCAAGAAAGCTTGACTACTTGATTAATAGTGCTAAAACAAATGAATATAAATTTAATGTAAAAGGTGTCTGACGTTTAGAGAGTATGATGGTGGAACAAAATGCAATATTCATGTGTTTATACAGATACAGACTTTATTAAATCCCATACTAGCATTTGTCAAACCGTCAAAATCCCCTTGATAATTTCATCTCAAAGCACTACGAAATGATTATGGCGATTTTCACCGCACTGATTGTCACGGAAACTCATAAGGATGAAATCGGGCTCCAGTATTTTCTGCGCTTGATCGAATACCTGGCCGAGTTTACGATGAAGGGGGGCTTATGGACTGCTCAGCGGATACGCAGCCAGGTGCCCGAAATGTGTGTAAAACAGATGCTTCAATCATTGATATTTGTGCATAGCCTGAAAGATGAAAATCATCGGTGCTTCCTGCACTTGAGGCACATAGCCTGCTTTGGCAAAATAAATCTGGATAGTAAAGACGATGACTATAATAGGATAAAAAGAATGTAAAAGAGGCTGTTGTGAAATGATTAAAAAAATCATTTCACAACAGCCTCTAATCGCAAGAGTTAGGCAATCCGTACGTTTATAGCGCGCATCTTTCTGGAATCCTTGGGATCAGCCTCTGTGTCATATGTTACCTTCTGACCTTCAGATAAAGTTTTAAATCCATCTTCTTGTATGGCGGAGAAATGGACAAAAACGTCCCCTGAACCGTCATCATTAGAAATAAATCCAAAACCTTTACTCTCGTTGAACCATTTTACAGTACCATTGTTCATGCAGGTACCTCCTAAAAAATATTATTCCCGTGCAAAAATAAATGCTACAGAATAGAAGTCGAAATGGAAATTGACTTAAGCCTGCAGCAATCAATTACATTTAGAATTAATTTAAGTTTATACGCTTACAATTTAATTGTCAAGCTAAATATTCTTTTTATAACGCTTAAGTAGAAAAATTTCGACTGCAGAAATTTTTCTTACATCTGTGCGTTTCAACGATGCAGGGGATATCCCACTGCCTTTGAAATTAAGTTGTGCCCGCTAACTAAAGAGGTGGGTGATATCTTTGTCTCGTTATATTATTTTTACTCAATCTAATTTTTCTAAAATAATTTCTCTAAAATTACCATTGAAAAAGAACGGGTGTTCTGATATTATATCTTTAGAACGATGCGAAGAAGGTGTTTTATGAGAATCATATTTCACATAGATGCAAATTCAGCTTACCTAAGCTGGACGGCAGCAGACATGCTGGAAAAAGGGTATCCAATCGATATAAGAGAAATACCATCAGTGATTTCAGGTAACCCGCTAAAAAGGCACGGCATTATATTGGCTAAATCAATTTCTGTCAAAAAATATGGGATATCAACGGGACAAAGCCTATTTGAAGCAAAACAAAAGTGCCCTGATATGGCAGTATATCCACCCAACTATGATTTATATATGCGTTGCAGCGATAAGATGTATTCTATATTACTTGAATATTCACCATTGGTGGAAAGATATAGTATTGATGAGTGTTTTTTAGATTACACTGCATCCCAAGGAAGGTTTGGTGATCCTGTCAAAACTGCATATAAAATCAAGGAGAGAATCAAAAATGAACTTGGCTTCACAGTAAATATCGGAGTTTCCTGTAATAAAATCTTGGCAAAAATGGCTGGGGAATTAAAAAAGCCTGATATGGTTCATACCCTCTGGCCAGAAGAAATGGAAAAAAAGATATGGCCGCTGCCGGTAGGTGAACTTTTTATGTGTGGCAGAGTCACTTCTCAGAAACTCCAAAAAATCAACATTAATACAATCGGAGATTTGGCGAGGTCAGATAAAAACCATATGAAAGCATTATTAAAGTCGCAAGGAATCCTGGTTTGGAGATTAGCGAATGGAATTGATGATTCGGAAGTGACTTTAAAAAGTGAGATAATTCAAAAGGGAATTGGAAACAGCACTACCATTAGTTATGATGTGACAAAACGTGAAGAAGCCCTTAAGATTCTTCTGTCATTGACAGAGCGTGTCGCAATGCGCCTAAGAAGGCTAGGTTATATGACATCTTTAGTTTCCGTTTCAATAAAGACCGATGGATTTATACGTTATAGTCATCAGCTAAAGATTTCATATTGTATAAATACAACAACGGAAATTTATGAATATGTATGTCTTCTATTTGAGCAGAGCTGGAAAGGAGAACCAATCAGACTTTTAGGAGTGCATGTTTCGGATTTTCAGTCTGACGACTCAAGACAAATTTCTTTATTTGACAAAAAAGATGTGGAGAAATTACAGGCTCTGGACAGTGCGGTAGACAAAATACGCGCAAAATATGGAACGAAATCAATAATCAGAGGTAGCTTTGCAAACGGAAATATCAATGAAGTTCAGAGCGGTATAAATGATAGTGATTTCATTATGATGGGAGGGTGCAGATGATGAGAATATTGTCAGAGCCAATAGATACGATTGTTAAGTTTAAGAGTAAAGAAAAGCCAATTCCATATAAATTTAGATACGCAGATAAAAAAGAGGTTTATCACGAAATAAAGATAGATAAAATCCTCATGATTGAGGAAACAAAAGTGGCAGGAATCAAGGCTTTCGTATATTTATGCCAAAGTGAAGTTGATGGAACCGCAAAGCTTTATGAATTGAAGTATTTAATTTCTGATTGTCGATGGGAGCTTTATAAAATGTAGGTCAGATGTTATTGTATAATGAAGAAAGCAAGAAAGAACAACAACTATTTAGAGCTAAGGATAAATGAAAGGAATAAGAGGATGAAGATAATCTGTATAGGGGACAGCTTTACACGTGGCTATGGAGTCAATAAAAAGGAAAGTTGGTTGGGGCAGCTGTCTGATTCGTTTAACCGGCACACATTTATAAATAAAGGAATAAATGGTGACACCTCGGGTGGCATGCTTGCCAGATTTGAGCGTGATGTAGTTTCGGAAAAACCGAAATACGTTTTAATGATTGGCGGAATCAATGATTTTATCTGCTGCGCGTCCGTTTCTTCCGTCCAGGCAAATATAATGTCTATGGTGCATCAGGCATATCACAACAATATTATACCGATTCTTGGCACCGTAACGGAATGTATCCCCGATAAGATCCGAGGAGATTGGATGGACTTTACGGATTTCAATATAGTTCTAAAGAAGCAATTGGAATTTCAGCGATGGAGTATTGACTTTTGCGACTCATTTCATGTAAATCGCATTGATTTCTTTGAGGAATTCTCTAAAAGAACAGAGGGGACGCCATTAAATAACTATTATATAGACGGGCTTCATCTGAAACCTTCCGGTCACAAGATAATTCATGACATCGCTTATGAAGCATTTAAGAAGATACTGTAAATAACTCTTGACTATCCCCTTAGGGTATATTTTATAGTTTGGTTTAGGGGGTAGATGCAATGAGAATAAACGAAGTCATGAAGGAAACCAGACTTACGAAAAAAGCGATTTACTATTATGAAAGCGAAGGATTGATCCGCCCTGAAAAGGATCCGAGTAATAACTATCGTAAATACACGGAAGATGATGTCAGGAAGCTAATTAAGATAAACATATTGAGAAGGCTGGCTGTTCCGATCAAAGCAATAGCCGAAATTATCAACCAATCAATCTCCTTAAAAGACATATTGAAGGAACAATTAATCTACACAAACGTAAAAATTAATGAATTGATGATGAACAAAATAATAATCAATGAATTGATAGCAAAGGATATTTCAGACAATGACTTTTCTAATGATACGTTGGTAGATTTTGATTATAGGCTGGACGAGATAGTGAATGGCTTCGGAAACTTGGGCAAGGAGCTTGAACGTGTTTTCCCGGGATCAATGGGGAAATTTCTGGCCATATTTTATAATAACTATTTAAATGCTCCTTTGGATACAGACGAGAAAATCAATGCTTGGAATGAATTGCTAAGAAAGCTCGATGATGTTAAGGAAATTGAATTTCCGAATGATATTAAAAAGCTGGTCGATGAAATATACGCACAGATATATGAGGAAGAAAAACATTTATCCGAAGAAAGAGAAGGTGTTTTGCTGACAAGAGAATCATTGGAAGGGTATTATGCAAATTCCACCAATCAAAACAAGATTGAGGAGTATTACAAACTACATAATTTTATTATGATTAATCTGGACTTATTTAACGATATAGACCAATTAATAATGAAGTTCAACACAAGATATGCAAAGTACTTGAAACAAATATGAAAAACAAAAGGACCGCCCTTTAATGACCCAACGGTGTCATGGAGGGCGGCTTTTTATGCCTTTGCTTCTGCTTTGGAATAAATATTGGCATTAGCATAAATATATAAATAATTAAAGTAATAATTTCTTGATTACATCAGACTGATGTGATATACTTGGGCACATGACAAGACATGTGAATAATCACATGTTAATACATGACATATCTTAGATAAAGAGGAGAGATAGAAATGTACCATATAGCAAGTCGAATAGATAGGTTGCCGTCAACTTCCATGCTGAGAAAGATATTGTTGATAACAGGGATTGGTTGGTTGTTTGATGCTATGGATCAGGGAATGGTAGCTGGCGTGATAGCTTCTATCGGAGCAGATTGGGAATTGAGTACAAGTCAGAAAGGCTTATTGGTAAGCGCAGGAATGTTGGGCATGATTGTTGGAGCCGCATTATCGGGAATGGCAGCGGACAAATGGGGCAGAAGGACAGTTATCATGTGGACCTTGGTAATATACGGTTTAGCCAGTGGCATATCAGGGTTTTCAGTAAATTATACCATGCTCATTATATTCAGGTTCATAACGGGGTTTGGACTGGGCGGAGAATTACCGGCAGCATCCACATTGATCAGCGAGTTTTCTCCTAAAAAAATACGTGGACGAAATGTGATTGTTCTGGAAAGCTTTTGGGCTTGGGGCTGGATTCTGGCAGCCTTGGTAGCATATTTGCTTATTCCTGTGTATGGATGGAGAATGGCATTATGGGTTGGCGCCGTACCGGCATTATTTGCGGCATATTTGCGAAAAGCAGTACCGGAGTCACCGCGTTACCTGGAAAAGGCAGGGAAAGCAGAAGCAGCAGATCTTCTGGTTCGAAAAATGGAAAAAGAAGCGGGATTTGAGGAATACCCAATTGAAAACCACCAGGTAGATCAGACAAATAAAATGAAAATGCGCATGTCTTTGGTTGAGCTTTGGTCTGCTAAATACATCAGGAGTACCGCCGTACTTTGGGTGATTTGGTTTGGTATTAATTTCGGATATTATGGATTTGTTATATGGACTCCATCTTTATTGGTAGCTCAGGGGTTTGGTTTGGTTAAAAGCTTCGAGTTTACATTAATTATGTGTTTGGCACAGTTGCCTGGGTACTTCAGCGCAGCATATCTGGTTGAAAAAATCGGTCGCAAACCGGTGTTAAGCATATATTTTGCAGGTACAGCAATTGCCGCCTGGCTGTTCGGTCACGGAGACAGCGCAACTCAGCTACTGATTTACGGATCACTGCTATATTTTTTCAGCCTTGGTGCATGGGGCTGCGTTTATGCCTACACACCAGAAGTATATCCTACTATTGCCAGAGGAAGCGGCACCGGATGGGCGGCTGCATTCGGCAGAATAGGCGCATTTATAGCGCCTATGGTAGTTCCTGTCATTTATAACACATTTGGTGACGAGACAGGCTTCGGTTATGTATTTATTCTCCTTACAGGCGTATTTGCCTTCGTAGCTATCATAGTAGCGATTTTCGGCAAAGAAACCATGGGTAAATCACTTGAGGAAATAACAGAATAAGTTTAGCTGTCAAGCTGCTTTATTATGTTTTCACTCATTCATTAATATGTTTCATAAACTCGGCCCTTTATCATATTCTATTTATGTATAAAGGGTCTTGTGATTTAAAGAGCTTTCTATTGGAGGAATTCTTGAAAGTCTGAAACAAGTGGATAAGCTGGTTCTTCATTAGTCTGTATAAACTTTTTCACAAAAAAAGCGGAACTTCTTGAGTGCAGAACTCGTCATAATAACTACAGAAGGTGTATCAAAAGAGAAAGCTGGGAAAGGAAAAATGAGGACGGGAAACACGTTAAAAATTATAACGGTAACATTACTTGTTATTGCACTGATGTCAGCAACGGTATTTGCTGCTGTTGGCAAACCGCCGGTAGATTCGGAGATTGCTACTATAAATATGGAAGAATAAGCGTATCAAAACTAAGGTCATAAAAGCCTCTTAAAATACATATCTTATTAGGCAGGGAGGTGGAATTATGCCTTGGTATGATATTAGGGCTTCACAATTTGGAACGATTATCGTAAATGGGTATGCCTATCCGTTTATCAATCAGGGGGTACTCGAACAATGGATGCCCGATTTGACATATGTTTCTTCTTTCAGTTACGGATTTACACCACAGGGGGATTTGATTGCCCCCGACGATACAAGGGTATTGGAAACCGCCAGAGAACATGGTGTCCAGGGACTGCTGGTGCTGACACCTTTAGATGAAGAAGGACATTTCAACAGCCATTTGGCAAGCCAGGTCCTAAATAATCCTGTTGCAAGAGACAGGTTGATAGAAAATATCTACATAATGTTAAACGAAAAAGACTTTTATGGTGTGGATTTTGATTTTGAATTTGTAGACCGGGCAGACAGGGATCTCTATGTCGATTTGGTACGCAGAACAGCTGAAAGGGTTCGCCCTGAAGGGTTTATCGTGACTGTGGCTCTGGTGCCAAAGACCTCGGCGGATCAGCCGGGACTTCTTTACGAGGGTCATGATTATCCCGGCATGGGGGAGGCAGCCGATTTAGTTTTATTGATGACTTATGAGTGGGGATACGCTTACGGACCGCCTATGGTATATAAAAAGCACCACTAAATCAAGAGCAGAGAAACAAATTAAATATTTGCATTAGCCTAAAATAGCTTGGATATATGTCAGGCTATTTTTATTATACAAAAAAGAAACAATGCTTACCTTTAAGTTGTTTCCCCCGACGCCAGGTAAGCATTTGTAAACTCATCCGCCAAGCACATCTAAGATATATATCTTGAAGTTTAAGCCTTAGAGGACCTTCGTGATTAAATAATATCAAAACCTCTTCGGCGTGTCAAATTAGTTAATTCAAATTAGTTAATTTTTTATGGAGGTTTAATATGGGAAAAACAATTGCAATAGCCAATCAAAAGGGGGG
>JAQWBM010000023.1 GCA_028706405.1 Eubacteriales bacterium | reverse complement strand
ACCTTCACCGTGAAGGAGCCAGGTATTATCTGCCGACCGAAAATGGAAAGGAAGGGGCTTTCAAGAGATTTCTCGAAAGTCTGAAACAAAAGAAATGATTATTAAGCTGGCTGAGCATTCCGGATTCTGCTTCGGAGTGAAGGAAGCGCTGAAAAAGGCGGAACAGACCATAAAAGACAATAGTGAAAATAATATAAGGATATATACCTGCGGACCGCTGATCCACAACAAGACGGTAACCGATGAGCTGCAGGGAAAGGGAATCCATATCATTAATAGCCCTGAAGAAGCAGAGGAGGGCGATATCATAATTGTGAGATCTCATGGAGAACCGGAGGAATTTTACAAAAAAGCAAAAAAAAGAAAGATTCAAATCGTAGATGCAACCTGCCCTTTCGTAAAAAGAATACATCAATTAGTTTGCGAAGCGAAAAAGCAGGGATTCAATATTGTTGTCATCGGGGATCGTTCCCATCCGGAGGTGATTGGAATCAACGGATGGTGTGATAATAAAGCCTTCATTGTATCCAGTACGGAAGAAGCAAAGAAGGTGGACGCAGACCGTTTGTTCATAGTAGCGCAGACAACAATCACAGAAGAACTTTTTAGTGAAATTATCGCATACTTTCAGAATGAAAAAAAAGGAATAATTGTTCATAACACGATTTGCCACGCTACAAAGGAACGGCAAAAAAGCTGTATGGAAACTGCTATAGATTCCGATTTAATGGTCATAATAGGTGGTAGTGATAGCTCAAATTCAAAAAAGCTGTATGAGATTGCGAATAAATACTGTAACAAAGCGTATTTTATCGAAAATAAAGAAAGTTTACCATTGAAAGAGGTCGAGAAATGTAATAGAATAGGAATATCGGCGGGAGCTTCGACTCCCGAACGTATCATTAAGGAGGTTATTGCTACCATGAGTGAATTACACACTGAAACTAAAGAAGATAGCTTGATGCATGATTTGATGGATGAGATTGAAA
Source organism: Eubacteriales bacterium (assembly GCA_028706405.1). Taxonomy (GTDB): domain Bacteria; phylum Bacillota; class Clostridia; order Peptostreptococcales; family Anaerovoracaceae; genus Anoxybacterium. Next base: position 34,679 of record JAQWBM010000023.1, on the reverse strand, counting down.
AATCCCTGAGATTGCCTCGAAGCGGAGAAATTGTAACAGGAGAGATAATACAAGTTACGAACAAAGAAATCATTGTAAATCTCGGATGTAAAAAGGACGGTATTATTCCCAAAGATGAATTTGCTTTAGAAGGTGACCAGGAGTTAACAAATTTATATAAGGAAGGCGGAGAAATTCAGGCAAAAGTTTTGAAAACTGACGATGGAGACGGCAACATTTTGTTGTCAAAAAAGAAGCTTGAGGTAAACGAGCACTGGGATGAAATCAATAATGCTCTTGAAAATAAATCAGTTGTCAATGTAAAAGTTGTTAAAGAAGTAAAAGGCGGAGTCATCGCTGTTTTCAAGGAAGTATCAGGTTTTATACCGCTATCACAGCTTTCTGATAAATTTATTGAAAAAGCGGACGAGTTCATAGGTAAAACCTTACCGTCAAAAGTGACGAGAATCGACCAAAAAAGAAACAAGGTGGTATTCTCTCATAAAGCGTATTTATCAGAGGAAAGGCAAAAGAAAGTCCAGGAAATTTGGGATTCACTAAAGGTAGGAGATAATGTTGATGGTATTGTAATGCGATTTACCGATTATGGCGCATTCGTTGATATCGGTGGTATAGACGGCCTTCTCCATATATCTGAAATATCTTGGGGAAAGTTAAAGCACCCGCAGGAAGCCTTGAAAATCGGTGAGAAAATAAATGTAAAGATTCTTTCCATGAATACAGAAAAAGGAAAGATATCGCTGGGCTTGAAACAAAACACACCAGAACCCTGGTCCGTAATTGATGACAATTATCATGTTGGACAGATAATAGAAGGCAAAATAGTTCAGCTTAAGGATTATGGCGCATTTATGGAATTGGAACCGGGGCTTGACGGCTTAGTTCATATTTCGGAAATAGCTTATAAACGAGTTATGAACATAGCAGATGAAATTTCGGTTGGTCAGACAATTACTGCAAAAATTCTTGAAATCGATAAGGAAAGAAAAAGAATCAGTCTAAGTATCAAGGAGACACTAGATAATTCAAAGTCAGAAGAAACTACACCTCCTGAAGATGCAGCCACCGTAGAAGAAAAGGCTGCTTCAGCAGAAGAATTGGTTGCCGAAGAAGCCGAAGAAAGGGAAGCCGCACCAGCCGAGGAAGCACCTGTTTTGGAAGAAGAAGCATCTGCGTCAACTACGACTCCTCCGGATGAAGCATTTTCCATTGAAGCGGAAGCTGTGCCAGCTGATGAAATGAATGAAACGGCATCTGCAGAAGAGGAAGTTAAACTCGCAGAATAAATATCTGATTGACCCAAAAAATTGATAACTATTAAATTAAAACCGCTGAATAATGTCAGCGGTTTTTTCGATCAGACGGCTCCTATTGGGCTTTTGAGAGAGAAATCAATTCCTCCGCGCTTTTAATGGTAATATCTGTGACGTTGACACCTCCTAAAAGCCGCGCTATTTCACTTATCTTTTCTTCATGCGATAGGGGTCGTACTGTGGTAGCGGTTGAGCCGTTTACGTTTTCTTTATCGATTTTATAGTGATTATCACCAAAGGCAGCGATTTGTGGAAGGTGTGTAATACAAATAATTTGATGCTTCTTAGAGATATCCAGAAGCTTTTTACCGACAATGCTTGCTGTAACCCCGCTGATACCAACATCAATTTCGTCAAAAATCATCGTAGGAATGAAATCAAAATCTGCGATGATCTTTTTAAAAGCTAACATGATTCTTGATACCTCTCCTCCTGAAGCAATTTTACTCAGAGGCTTTGGAATATCTCCCTTATTTGTCGTAATCAGAAACTCAACTCGGTCGATACCGTCAGGCGCATACCTGGGTTTTTCACTTTCAACTTCATAAAATTTAACGCTGAAATCTGTATCTTTAAAATTCAGCTCCTTCAACTCTTCGTTGACTTTTTTTTCGATATCCTTAGCTATTTTTTTTCTGATTGTTGTGAGCTTTCGGCTTGCTTCATTCAAAGCTGCTTCATATTCCATCAGCTCCAATGTAAGATGATCATGTTTTATATCGATATTTTCAATATTTTCCAGTTCATTGGTAATTTTTTCTTTATAATTCAGGATAGCTTCTATAGTACCTCCATATTTGCGTTTCAAGGTATCCAGAATGTTAATACGTTGGACCGTTTCATCCATAACTTCAGGTGAAAACGAAATGCTTTCTATATACCTCCTTATTTCTGATGAAAGATCCTCAGTTTTATAATATATATCGGAAAGCTCTTCATTAAAGTGATTGATATCATTGGAGAAACTGCTGATTTCCTGAATTAAGAGAAGGCTTTTCCCGATAGCATCAGTTGCAGAAGGAGACGCTTCGTAAATAACTTGATAAACATTTGATAAGTTATTATATATTTTTTCGCTGTTATGAAGCAGAGTCAGTTTCTGTGAAAGCTCTTCATCCTCGCCGGGATATGGGCTTGCCTGACTGATCTCTGAAAGTTCAAAACGCATAAAATCACGCTTTCTCTCGGAATCTGCCTGGCTATCCAATAGAGAGGATAATTCCTTTTTTGTATCTGAATATTTACTGTATAATTCGGCAACCTTTTCCTTTATGGGTGAAACAGCAGAATCATTGTAGGCATCAATGAGCTTTAAATGGTTTTCGGGATTAAGCAAGGATTGATGATCATATTGACCGTGAACATCAGCAAGCCGCTTACAAAGTTTATTTAACTGAGACAGCGAAACGATTTCATCATTTATCCTGCATACGTTTTTCCCATTTGCAGACAGCTCCCGTGTAATGATATACTCTTCACCATCCAGATCAGCGATCATCTGAACAACAGATTTATCTTTACCAGAGCGTATAAAAGCTGTATCAGCTCGGCTTCCTAATGCAAGGCTTACAGCTTCGATTATTATTGATTTACCTGCGCCGGTTTCCCCCGTAATTATATTCAGCCCTTCGTAAAATTCAAGCTCAACGGTTTCAATTATTGCGAAATCTTTAATACGAATATGAGAGATCATATATCATTTCCTCTATTTAATCATTTCATTGAACCTGTTCACCAATGCAGGCACCTTTTCAGGATTGCTTGCCACAAGAAAGATTGTGTTGTCACCGGCGATCGATCCAACCACATTTGGAAAGTTCAAGTTATCGATTGCTTCACAGGCGGCATTTGCACAACCATGCAGAGTTTTTACTACAATAATATTACCGGAATATGAAACGGTTTGAATAGTTTCTTTAAAGATTTTCACGTAGCGATCTGAAATTGGCAGATCTGCGCTGGCGCCTACCGTGTATTTGTATTTTCCGGATGAAGAAAGTGTTTTGACCAGCTGGAGCTCTTTGATATCTCTGGAAATGGTGGCTTGGGTTACTTTGTATCCGCTTTTTTTTAAAAGTGAAACAAGGATTTCCTGCGTTTCAACTTCGTGCGAATTGATAATATCAAGTATTTTATTTTGTCTTGAATACCTCATGCTGCATTTCCTTTCAAAATGAATAATTATGAATTAATAATTATATTTATTATACCATGATTTTTTGAAAAACAAAACAATATATGTTATGTGAAAGAAAATAGACAAACATATGTTTATTATGATAAAATGTATAGTATTGAAATAGAAATTGAATCATTTATATGTTATACTTTATTAGATTGAGGCTAATGATGAGAATATTAGGTATAGATCCGGGATATGCGATTCTTGGATATGGGATTATTGATAAAAAAGGTAACCGGTTTTCAGTTTGCAGCTATGGTGCTGTGACTACAGATTCATCTATGCCTATGCCGGACAGGTTGAAGCACCTGTATACACAAATTATGGAGATCATTCATGAATATGAACCGGACGTGGTTTCCATTGAAGAACTCTTTTTTAACACAAATTCAAAGACAGCATTGCTGGTAGGACAAGCCCGGGGTGTTGTTATTTTGGCTTGTGCGAATTCGGGAATTGAAATCAGTGAATATACTCCCCTGCAAATAAAACAAGGTCTCGTGGGCTACGGAAGAGCTGAAAAGAAACAGGTTCAGGTCATGGTTAAAACGATTCTCAATCTGGATGAGGTACCTAAGCCTGATGATATTGCCGATGCATTGGCAGCAGCGATTTGTCATGGACATAGTACCGAACTATTAAAGAAAATAGAGAAATTCAAATCGGCTTGTTCGATTTGAATCGCCATGTGCGATTCGCCTGCGGCGAATATTCGCACGGCACTGACGCTATCGTTCAAATAAAGGAGATAGGTGTGTTTCATTACATTAAAGGCAATATTACGATGCAATTTGAAGGCGGAGTCGTAATAGAATCTAATGGTATCGGATATGAGATATTTGTTCCTGATAATTCGCCTTTTTACTTATCTGATGTTAACGAAACAGTTCTGGTATACACATCGATGATCGTGCGGGAAGACGACATCAGTATCTATGGTTTTCATAATAAGGAAGCCTTGGAATTATTCATTCTGCTAAAGACGGTAAGCGGAGTAGGGGCAAAGGCATCGATATCAATATTATCATCCATGTCTGTCAGCGAAATCAAAAAAGCAATCGTTTTTGAAGACTCTGCGGCTTTGACCAGAGCCAACGGAATAGGTAAAAAAATTGCTCAGAGAATCACTTTAGAGCTTAAGGATAAGCTGGGAGCAGACGAAGGTTTTTCCGAAACTGCTGAAAACTCATTTTCTGGTTCAGGGAAGGCAGAGGCAATCAATGGACTTATCAGCCTCGGTTACACCAAGAGTGAGGCAATGGAGTCACTTGCGGGTATAAATGATAAAAACCTGACTACGGAAGAATACATAAAGAGAGCATTGAAAAATATTTGAGCATAAGGATTATGTATTAAATGAAAAGGGAGATTAGGATGGAAGCAAATGATAGAATAACCGCATCAAATTTGAATGAAGAAGAGGAAGGGCTTGAACTGAGCCTGCGGCCGAAACGGCTAAAAGAGTACATAGGCCAAAAATCTATTACAGAAAACCTGAAGGTATTTATAGAAGCGGCGCAAATGCGAAAAGAACCCTTGGATCACGTTCTTTTTTATGGACCTCCTGGGCTTGGGAAAACAACACTTGCTGGTATTATTGCCAACGAGCTTGATGTTGATCTTAGAATAACTTCCGGTCCGGCAATTGAACGTGCGGGGGATTTAGCAGCGATTCTGACTAACTTGAATACCAATGATGTACTTTTTATAGATGAGATACATCGTTTAAACCGCTCAGTGGAAGAGGTCCTATACTCGGCAATGGAGGATTATGCTTTAGATATCATAATCGGAAAAGGACCTTCAGCCCGATCAATACGACTTGATTTATCAAAGTTTACACTTATAGGAGCCACGACCAGGGCTGGGTCGCTATCTGCACCTTTGCGGGACAGATTTGGTGTTGTCAGCAAATTTGAAATGTATTCAATAGAAGAGCTGAAGGAAATCATTAAACGTTCCTCTGAAATATTGGACATCCTAATCGATAAAGATTCCATGACGGAAATAGCAAAGCGTTCAAGAGGAACCCCAAGGGTGGCTAACAGACTCCTGAGAAGGGTAAGGGATTTTAGTCAAGTAAGAGGAAGCGGCATAATTGATATGATGATTACGAAAGAAACGCTTCAGTCTCTTGGGATAGACGAAGAAGGTCTTGAAGGATTGGATCGTACAATTCTGAAAACCATAATAGATCGATTCAAAGGCGGACCCGTAGGTATTGATACCATAGCCGCGGCAATAGGGGAAGAACGTATAACAATAGAGGATGTTTATGAGCCTTATCTTATCCAGTCCGGATTTTTACATAGAACCCAAAAAGGGCGGGTTGTTTCCGATCTGGCATATAAGCATCTGGGTCTTGGAACTTCTGGGGAGGAGCAGTTAATCTTATAAAAGGAAAGCCATAATGAGATTAAAATAAATAATAGATCAAAACTATAAAAAGAAAAGGATTATGATTATGTACAAACTTAAGACAATAACAATTATTATGTTAACGTTTTTTCTGCTGCCTTTAATACCGGGAATGTCGGAATTTTCAGCAGAAGCCGCTTCAAATGATAATTATATTAAGATTGGATTAAAGTATGGAAATAATTCTGTGCAAAGCTGCACATTAAGTTCTGAAGAAGGCTTTCAGCTTGGGACGGCAAAAAATAGAGGTTTTGAGGAAGGGATGCCTTTACCGGCATATGAAAAAATTATTATCACTAATGATAAAGGAGCAATTGTAATCAAAGATGAAGACGGGGTGCTTCTGTCCGCCGATATTGGGTCTAAAGGCTGTATTATGCCTGCAAATGATGAAAATGAAGGTATTATATATTATGAGGGCACACCATATAGAGGCGGCATAATGCTGATTCCTAATTCAAATGGATCGATTATAGTTATAAATTATCTTATGATGGAACATTACATATACGGGGTTTTAAATTCTGAAATGGGATATACGAATCCCAAAGAAGCGTTGAAAGCTCAGGCAGTCACGGCAAGAAGTTACGCAGAATTGAACCTTGGAAAACACTCAGAAGCGGGGTTTGACCTTTGTCCAACAACTTGTTGTCAGGTTTACCGCGGCTATTCCGGGGAATATCCTTCAATAATAAAAGCCGTGGATGAGACCAGGGGAGAAATGATATATCATGACGGGGAGCCGATCTCCGCTTTTTACTACAAAAATAGCGGAGGGTATACACAGAACGTTGAAGACGTATGGTCAATTTCACGGGCATATTTAAGGGCTGTGGAAGATAAATACAGTCCAACATATCCTTGGAGCGTTACACTTTCCTACGATACTATCCAGGCAAATCTTGAAGCTGCCGGGTTTAATCCGGGTACCGTAGAATCAGTTGCTATAAATAACAGAAATATGACCGGTGCTGTCATGGAACTAAAAATCACAGGAAGTGATGAAACCGTATATCTGAAAAAAGACAAAATAAGAAGTACATTAGGACCAACGGTAATTAAATCTTTAATATTTGAGCTTACAGACAGTGGTCCCGACGGTGCAGCATCAAACTGGACAATCAGTAATGGGTCATCTGCCTTAAAGCCTGATTCCGGCGTTTTTATTATCTCCGGCAACGGGGTCGTAAAAAAAATGGAAAGCAATGAACTACACGCTTACAATGGTATTGAGTCAATCAGGCTTGGCAAGGATACTGCCACAGATATAGAAGCGGGCAGAAGCCAAACTGTCAGTTTTGCCGGATACGGGTATGGTCATGGAGTTGGAATGGCTCAAGACAGTGCAATTGAAATGGCAAAGCAAGGATTTACATATGACGAAATTCTGGAGTATTTTTATACTGATATAGAAATAAAATAGCGATATTAAGTGAAAAAGCCTTATCGGACTTAAAGGTATAGGAGTTAAAAAATATGAGGATATTTAATGCATATAACTGATTTTGACTATGCGCTGCCTGTTGAACTGATTGCGCAGTATCCAACTGATAAAAGAGATGAATCGCGCCTTTTGATCGTAGACCGGAAAACCGGAACCACACAGCACAAGCATTTTTACAATATCCTGGATTACCTCAATACAGGCGATTGCCTTATTATGAATAACTCAAAGGTAATTCCCGCACGATTATTCGGTATCAAGGAAAAGACCGGAGCGCGTGTGGAGTTTCTTTTAATTAAGCGGATCAAGAACAATATCTGGGAGACAATGGTTCGGCCGGGAAAAAGACTCAATATTGGCGATCGGATATCTTTTGCAAAAGACGGTTCTTTGTCTGCAGAGATATTGGAGCATTGCGAAGGCGGTACCAGAATCGTCAGCTTTCAGCATGAAGGAGATTTCCTCGATCTTTTAGACCGAATCGGAAAAATTCCCCTTCCTCCATATATTGGAAGAGAAAGCAACGAGGAAGACAAGACAAGATACCAAACCGTCTACTGCAGGGAGGAAGGGTCTGTAGCGGCTCCTACCGCAGGACTTCATTATACCGAAGAACTGATAGAAAAAATTATAGAAAAAGGTGTAAAAATTGCGTATGTTACGCTGCATGTGGGAATAGGCACATTCCGTCCGGTAAAATGTGATCAAATCGAAGAACACAGGATGCATTTTGAAGAGTATGAAATTGACCAGGCGAATGCCTTGCTTATAAATCAAACAAAAAAATCAGGAGGCAGGATCATTTCCGTTGGGACAACGTCAACACGGACGGTGGAAAGTGCGGCTTCCGATCAGGGGATCGTGCAGGCAGGCAGGGGGAATACCGACATATTTATATATCCGGGTTACCGTTTCAAAATAATAGACAGTCTGATCACGAATTTTCATTTGCCAAAATCCACCTTGCTAATGCTGGTATCCGCATTATATAATAGAGAGCATATCCTTGCGGTATACAAAGAAGCGGTGGAGCAGAGGTATCGTTTTTTCAGCTATGGGGATGCGATGCTGATTTTATAACGCATCTTATCTGTTCGTATATCGAGACGGGGCATATTTCGCCTTGTTATAGCATTGCAGAAACCATTGTCATCAGTCAACAGGGGGGGTATTCATGACATTTTCAGAAGTTACAGAAATACTGCGGCAATATTTTATCGTTGCATGCCTTGGCGCGATTATGCTGATTGCACTGTTTTGCATAGGATATTTTCTTATTTATCGAAAATTGATGAAGGGCGGAAGAAAGCTTGAGATAAGCAGGGCTATTGTTTTATTTCTGCTGACGGGATATATTTTTACCGTACTGTATGCGACCTTCTTCAATAGGGCGGGGCATTATTTAGGATCACCTAACCTGCATGTTTTCAGCTCCTATCTTGCGGCATGGAACAGCTTTTCTCTGAGAGGCTGGCAGCAGTTAATATTCAATATAGCCTTGTTCATTCCCTTGGGCGTTTTGCTCCCGCTTTGGAAGAAGCGGTTCAGAAAAGCGTTTTGGATAATCGGCGCGGGATTTTTGTTTTCTTTATCGATAGAAGTGTTTCAGCTGCTTTCAGGCAGGGGGAGCTTTGATCTGGATGATCTTTTTAATAACTTAGCAGGTACGGTGATCGGATACTGCATTGTAATGATGGTTTTGACCATCGCCGGAGACAGCGGAAGCAAAGTGAGAAAAGCACTTTGCTATGCACTTCCCATCGTATTGATCGCAGGGAGCTTTGCAGGAATTTTTATAACATACAATACAAAAGAGTTTGGCAATCTGGTATCGGCATATAATTATAAAATAAATTGCAGGAACGCTGATTTTCAAGTTGATATAGCCTTATCTGATGAGGCCGAAGCTGCGATGGTTTACACTGCCTCCGTTGCTTACGATAAAGATTCCGCACTGCAATACGCAAAAGAAATCTATGAAGGCTTTGGGATATCTGCTGATAAAATCGATGTTACCCAGTATAACGACAATGCCCTCTATAAAGTTACGGATACGGCATCATCCTATTCACTGTGGATCAAATATATGGGAGGGACCTACAGCTATACTGATTTTTCCCAGTTTGACACTGAGCCGGGAACTGAGGCGATCACGGAAACTGAGGCAAAAAAACTGCTGAAGGGGATGAAGGTCTATGTTCCTGAAAACGCTGAATTTACAACAAGGGATGGAGAAGGAAGCTTTGCGTTTCATGCAGATCTTGCCGAAGCGGGTGATTCTTACTATACAGGTCAGGTGGATTGCCGGGTATATCAGGATAATATCATAAAAAACATATCCAATGATTTGATTTTGCTGAAAGAATACCGGCCGGTTGAAATCAAAAGCCAGCTTGAAGCCGTGGAAGAGATCAGGCAGGGTAAGTTCAAAGTATACATGGAAGATAAAAAAGAAATAGAAACGATACGGATTTCAGGTGTAAAGACTGATTATACCCTGGACAGCAAGGGTTATTACCAACCCCTGTATTGTTTTCAGTCAACGATCAACGGGGAGCGCTTTACAATATCGATTCCAGCAATGAAATAGAAGATTAAAGAATCTGATGAGCAAAAACAGGCATTAATGAGGTAAAAATGACTGCAGTAACATATGAATTAATAAAAAAGGATATGAAAACCAAGGCAAGAAGAGGCAGAGTCAATACTCCTCACGGTAGTATTGAAACTCCTGTGTTTATGCCTGTAGGTACGGCTGCAACCGTTAAGGCAATGCGGCCGGAAGAATTAAAAGAGATGGGTGCCCGAATTATTTTATCTAACACCTATCACCTATATCTTAGACCCGGACATGAGATAATAAAAAAAGCCGGCGGTCTTCATAAATTTATGAATTGGGATAAAGCAATTCTGACCGACAGCGGCGGTTTCCAGGTTTTCAGTCTTGGAGAACTAAGAAAAATAACCGAAGAGGGCGTGGAATTCCGCTCCCATATCGACGGTTCAAGTCATATGCTTTCGCCGGAAAAATCCATGGAAGTGCAAAATGCCCTGGGCTCCGACATCATCATGGCATTTGACGAATGCGCTCCATATCCGGTGGATCGGGGCTATGTAAAAAAATCCATGGAGCGGACCACAAGATGGCTTGCCCGCTGCAAGGAAGCTCATAAAAATACGCAGATGCAATCCCTGTTCGGAATCATGCAGGGAGGCATGTACCAGGATCTGCGCCGGCAGAGCGCGATGGAAATCGTGGAAATGGATCTTCCCGGCTATGCCATCGGGGGATTGAGCGTAGGGGAACCCAAAGAATTGATGTATGAGGTCCTTGACTACAGTGCCGATTATCTGCCCGCAGACAAACCGCGTTATTTAATGGGTGTAGGCAGTCCCGATTACCTTCTCGAAGGTGTAGAACGGGGTGTGGATATGTTCGATTGCGTTTTACCGACCAGAATTGCAAGAAACGGAACTGCAATGACATCCAGAGGGAAAGTCATCATCAAAAATGCCGCATATGAAAGAGACTTTAACGCATTGGATCCGGAATGTGATTGTTATACATGTAAGAATTATTCAAAAGCATACTTAAGACATTTGTTTAAGTCTAATGAAATACTGTCCTCCATGCTTTTGACTAATCATAACCTTTACTTTCTGATCCAACTTATGGATAACATCAGAAACGCTATTGAGCAAGACAGATTCCTGGAATTCAAAAATGAGTTTTATCATAAATACAATAATTGTTAAAGGAGATGATACGAAATGCCTATTATAGTACCCAGAGGGTTGCCCGCATATAAAACATTGAAAGAAGAAAATGTTTTCGTAATGCATGAACAGAGGGCTCAAAGGCAGGATATAAGGCCTCTTCGCCTTGCAATCGTGAATCTCATGCCCACAAAGGAGGTTACAGAAACTCAATTGATCCGCATGCTTGCGAATACGCCGCTTCAGGTCGAGCTGCAGCTTTTGACCATGGATTCGCATGAATCGAAAAATACGGATAAGCATCATCTGGACAATTTTTATAAAACCTTCGAGGAAATAAAGAATCAAAGATATGACGGTATGATCATTACAGGCGCTCCTGTGGAATTTCTGCCTTTTAATGAGGTTGATTACTGGAAGGAGCTTACAGAAATTTTTGAATACACAAAATCAAACGTATTCAGTACGCTGCATATTTGCTGGGGTGCCCAGGCTGCTCTCTATTATCATTATGGCATTGATAAATTTATCATGCCGGAAAAGCTGTTCGGAGTTTTTAAGCATAAGTTAATGAATAAAAAGTCAGAGCTGACCAGAGGATTTGATGAAGAATTCTACGCACCTCATTCTAGGCATACCCAAGTAAGAAAGGAAGACATTCAGAAAGTACCTGAATTAGAAATTTTAGCCGAATCGGAAGCAACGGGACCACATATAATTGATACTAGAGATAAACGAATGATCTTTGTTCAGGGTCATATGGAATATGAACGGGATACGTTAAAACTTGAATATGAAAGAGATATCAAAAAGGGACTCAGGATCGATGTTCCGCAGGATTACTTCAAGGATAATGATCCGACAAAGAGTATTGTTGTAAAATGGAGCGGTCATGGTAATCTGTTCTTCGCGAACTGGCTTAACTATGTATATCAGGAAACGCCGTTCGATCTGAACAAATTGGATGAATTGAATAAAAAAAGTGACTGACGCCGCATATGGTGTATCTCCTTGGAAACCGTCTCATTTAAGATGCTCCGCATCAAAGCCGGTAATAGGTTTTACGGTTTTACAGGGATACACCCAGCGTGGCAAACGATATTTTCTGTTGTAAAAAGAAATAGACCGACCAGATGCCGATTTTTCCGGTTTTGGAAGATCAGGTCGGTTAATACTGGAACGCGGAGGCTAATATGGATATCTGCAAGCACAGCGAAAGCTGCGGAGGCTGTATATATCAAGGGGTACCTTACCAGGAACAGATAATTTTAAAGGGCAGGGAGGTATTAAGGCTCCTTGAGGAAAAAAATATACCCTATGAAAAATATCTAGGGATTGAAGGCAGTCCCCAGCGGCAGGCTTACCGCAACAAAATGGAATATACCTTCGGAGATGAAATAAAGCATGGCGATATGACCCTGGGAATGCATAAAAAAGGCCGTTTTATGTCTATCGTTACGGTGGATGAATGCCAGCTTGTGGATGCCGATTTCAACATGATTCTAAAAGCAACCCTGGATTTCTGCAGAAATAAAGGTTATTCTTTCTATCATAAAAAAAGCCATTCCGGTCTGATGCGAAACCTTATCATACGAAAAGGAGAGTATACAGGAGAGATTCTCGTAAATATGGTAACCTCCTCCCAGGGCAGCTTTGACGGAGAGGAATTCTCCGCGTTGATCCGGGCGCTGCCGCTTCAAAACAAAATAATCGGCATCCTGCATACCGTCAATGATAAAATCGCGGATTTTGTCTACTGCGATAAGCTGTATACCATCTGGGGCCGTGATTATTATATGGACGAGATCATGGGGCTTAAATTTAAAGTCAGTGCTTTTTCTTTTTTTCAAACCAATATACTTGCAATCGAAAAGCTATACACTGAGGCTTTGTCACTGATAAAAGATCCGGACGGAAAGACGGTGTTCGATCTTTACTGCGGTACAGGAACGATAGCTCAGATTATGTCGCTCAGAGCGAAAAAAGTGATCGGCGTTGAGCTAGTGGAAGAAGCGGTGGAAGCCGCAAAAGAGAATGCGCGCCTGAACGGAATAGCAAACTGTGAATTTATATCGGGAGATGTCCTTGAGGTGCTGGACCGTCTGGAAGATAAACCCGGCGCCATCGTTCTCGACCCGCCCAGAGCGGGGGTTCATCCCAAGGCTCTTGAAAAAATACTTAACTATAGGGTTGATCAAATTGTATACATTTCCTGCAATCCCCGGAGCCTCGTTGAAAATCTGAGCTTTGTGCAGGATTTCGGATATCGGGTAAAAAGCGTGAAGGCTTTTGATAATTTTCCCTATACAAAGCATACGGAATGCATCGTTAGGATTGAGAAAGTGAAAGACTGATAAAGAAACATTCATTGTTTCCGGGCATATGAGGTATACTTGGAGTTTAACGGGGAACACTAACTCCGGAGGTGTTTCCACAATGGTATCACGCAAATCGGTCATAACGTTCGGCATGGTCGCGATCCCGATCGCGATGTACAAGGCAACGCAGGACAACGATATTCATTTCAACCAACTGCATAAGGAGGACAACAGCCGCATACGCTACAAAAAGACCTGCGCCCACTGCGGCAAGGAGATTGCTTCAGGGGATATTGTCAAGGGCTTTGAATACGACAAGAACAAATATGTCGTCGTCACAGACGATGAGATCGAAAAGATTAAGACAGAAAAGGAAAAATCCATTCAGATTCTTCACTTCGCACAATTAAACCAGATTTCCTCCGTTTATTACGATAAAACTTATCAAGCCGTTCCCGAGGCAGGCGGCGAAAAAGCCTTCGAGCTGCTTCGTGCCGCGCTGATGGCTGAACAGAAGATCGCCATAGGCAAAACCGTCATGGGCACGAAAGATACGCTGATGGCGATTATTCCGCGCGAGGACGGTATTCTCATTTCCACGATGTTCTACGCCGATGATATACGAGAGCTTCAGAAACCGTATGCCAAAACCGAGGTCTCCGATCAGGAACTGAATATGGCAAAAGTGCTGATCAATTCGATGGACACGCCGTTTGACCCCGCGAAATATAAGGATGAATACCAGATAAAACTGCGTGCGCTCATAGAGACTAAAATCTCCGGCAGGGAGGTTGTCGCCGCAGAGAGCGAGAGCCCCGGCAAGGTAATAGACCTCATGGAGGCCCTCAAAGCCAGCGTCGAGAAGGCCAAAAAAGAAAAGGATCCGGCGTAGTGTTATGACTGAAAAACTCAATGAGTACAACCAAAAAAGGAATTTTGAAAGAACCCTGGAACCGAAGGACCAAGGGGAAGCTCCCGAAGAGGGGTTGAGATTTGCTGTCCAACGTCATATGGCTCGGAGAGAACACTATGATTTCCGCCTGGAATGGGATAGTGTTCTATTGAGTTGGGCGGTGCCGAAAGGTCCCTCTTATAATACCCGCGATAAGAGACTCGCCATACGTGTCGAGGAGCATCCTATAGAATACAGGAACTTTGAGGGAACGATTCCCAAAGGGGAATACGGAGGCGGCGCCGTTATGCTCTGGGATGAAGGCTGGTGGGAGCCCTATACGGATGTGGAAGACGGACTCCATAAAGGCGTATTGAAGTTTGTCCTGAAGGGAAGACGTCTCAAGGGCAGCTGGGCTTTGGTCCGCTTAAAAGCGAAGGCGGGCGAGGTGAAGGAGAACTGGCTGTTACTGAAAGAAAAAGATGCCTATGCCAAAGCGGACGACGGAATTTCCGAGTTTAACACCAGCGTCAAAACCGGGCGGACCATGACGGAAATTGAAAACGGGAAAGACGTGGCCGTCATAGCAAACCCTTTCAGCAGGGCGGATGCGCAGCTTGCCAAACTGGTGAGTGCGGTTCCTGCGGACGGGGATTGGCTCTATGAGCTCAAGTACGACGGATATCGGATCATGGCATTTATGGAAGGTAATCGCGTCCGGCTCGTGAGCAGAAACGGCAAGGATTATACGGAGCGGTTCCGGGATGTCGTCAGCTCCCTCGCCGAACTGGCAGGTGGGAGGGCGATGGTTCTTGACGGAGAAATGACTGTCACGGACGCTTCGGGCAGGACGGATTTTCAGATTTTGCAGAACTATATGAAAAACCCCAAAATCCAAAACCTTACCTACATCATCTTTGATCTTCTCGCGCTGGACGGCGCGGACCTCCGGGGACAGCGCCTCATCGAAAGAAAGGAAACGCTTGAAGCCCTGATGAAGGATGCTCCTAAAAACCTTTACTACAGTCGGCATGTCAGAGGAAACGAAAAGGAAAATTTTGCTGCGGCCTGTGAGGCGGATATGGAAGGAATTGTCGGCAAAAAAGCTGATTCAGTGTATAGCGGGACGCGTAACGGCGACTGGATCAAGCTGAAATGTGATAAAAGGCAGGAATTCGTTATCGGAGGCTATACACTTACTGACAAAAAAACGAGCGGGGTAAGTTCCCTATTGCTCGGCGTTTATGAGGAAGCGGATTTGGTTTATGCCGGGCGCGCCGGTACCGGCTTCAGCATGTCGGACATGAAGGATCTCGAGCAGAAATTTGAAGGTTTAAAGAGAACGGAATCACCTTTCAAACTTGCGCCGAAGTCAAGGACAAACGAAAAAATCACCTGGCTTGAACCTGAACTGATTGCAGAAATCAAATTTGCCGAATGGACCGGAGATAATCTTTTAAGGCAGGCAAGCTTCAAAGGTCTGCGCACGGATAAATCGCCCGGGGATATAAAGCGGGAAAAAGCGAATGACACAGCGGAACTTCCGGTATCCGCCGGAGAAACGGAGAAAGCAATGGAACAAACCGCCGAAAGCCTTATAATCAAAGGTGTCAAGATCACAAATCCGGACAAAGTAATCTTTGGCGACCCGAAGATTACAAAAGCGGATGTAGTCCGATATTACGCAGCGGTATCAGAGCGTATGATGCCGTATGTGAAAGGCAGAATACTCAGTATCCTGCGCTGTCCCAAGGGGATATTCCAGACTTGCTTTTATAAAAAGCATCCTGGTCCTGGCAGCGAAGGAATCGTCACGATATCCGTATCAAACAGTGAGGGGGAAGCGGAAGATTATTTCTATATTGAAAATGCATCAGGACTCATATTTGAAGCGCAGATGGGTACGCTGGAATTTCACACTTGGGGAAGCCGCGCCGATGCGCTTGAAAAGCCCGATATGATGGTGTTTGATCTGGACCCGGATGAAGGCATGGATCTGAGCACGGTGCGACGGGGAGTAAGGGATATCAAAAGCATTCTTGCCGAGCTTTCGCTCACCTCGTATCTCAAGACCAGCGGCGGCAAGGGGTATCATGTGATCGTCCCGTTACGGCCCGCCGTTTCGTGGGAGGTGTTCCATGATTTTGCCCATCGCATCGCCGAGGTTATGGAGCAGAAATGGCCCGACCGCTATACCAGCAATGTCAGAAAGGTCAAACGTGTCAATAAAATATTTATCGACTGGATACGAAACGGAAGAGGCGCGACCAGTGTTGCACCCTATTCCTTAAGAGCGAGGAAAGGAGCCAGGGTGTCCATGCCGATTCGATGGGATGAGCTCGACACGGTTGACCCTGATGGCGTTACGGTGGCGGATGCTCTTATGCGGATCGGCAGCAACGATCCCTGGAAAGATTTTTTTCAGAATGGTCAGACGCTGAAATAAGCCCTGCCTGACCGATTGAAAAGCGATGGCTTCATCAAGCAGGGGTATTTGCCCGGCTTCGTTTAAATTTTCTTAATATCGAAGGACACAGTGCCACAAGGGCAGACAGCATGGTAGCATTGATTATCTGTATCAAAATCCAGAACGTCAGTTTCAACGCCGAATCGGGACACAATAATCCATGGATATATGGCATTGAGTGCCGTTATGCATACCGGTCCTGATTTCTCATAATTAATTGCGGGACCTTCCAGAATTATAGTGTCTCCTTCAGGCATAGCGCCGCACTCTGAAGCAGTAACCTTGATTTCAACAACAGAAGGGCCATTTGCTTGACATTCATTTGACATATAAATTACCTCTCTTTCAAATAATACATACTTTGATGCGGTTTCAATAAAATGGGAGAATTTCTTCCGCCTTACAAAATAAACATACTACAATTTATCAGCATATTCAAGAACAAGAAATAGACTTAAAATTATTTTGTTACAGAACATTATTCACATTGTTCCAATTAATGGATCATCACCCATCACAGCGCTGCGAGGATTCATAGCATCTAATACAAATTATTAACTAAAGATTGATTTGACGTTTTAATTTAAGCTTAATGGGTAATAAATAATACAAAGAAAGGAAAGGAGAATTACTGATGAACCGTTCCTATAATAAATTGGTAAGGGACAAAATACCTCAGTTGATAGAGGAAAGTGGGAGAAGCTATAATTCCCGTATCTTAAATGAGCAAGAATACTTTGATGCCCTGATAGACAAGGTTATTGAGGAGATAGAAGAATATAGGATCAGCAGTCTTGAGGAGGAAATAGCTGACGTTTATGAAGCGCTGGATTGCCTTATACAACTTAAGGAATATGAACCGATGCACTTGGATTATCTTCAACTTATCAGAAAAGAAGCAAGGGGCTCCTTTAAAGAAAAGGTTCTTCTCATAGATGTTGAGGACGATACAGTTTAGTTTAAAGAGAAAGGGTGATATTATGAAAAATATACTGGTTCCGATCGACGGCTCAAGATTTTCGGATCTAGCTATGGATAAGGCAAAAGAATTAGCTGATGTTTTTGGAAGTAAAGTGACTCTGCTTTATGTCAACGATTTTCATCAGTACATATTCAATTATAACCCAGAAGTTGAAGCGCACTATGCTGAAATGTTTGATAAAGTATCGAGAGATGTACTGGAGAGTGGAAAGCAGAGATTGGCAGAGCTTGGTGACCAACTTGAAACTGTAAGAATGGAAGGAAATGTAGCTAATACCATAGTGGATTACGCTAATGATAATGATTTTGACCTGATAATCATCGGACCTTACGGCAAAGGAAGAATACAGAGATTCCTTTTAGGCAGTGTGGCTAATAAAGTCTCAACGCATGTAAATAAGTCAGTTTTAATAGCAAGATAGATAAAACTGCAATATTAATAACAACGGACTAATGTATTAATAACTAATTAAATATCAACGATAATGGAGGATAGAGTCAGATATCTAAATAAATTTATTTGACTTTTTTCCTCTTTTTAATGAACAGAAAGACATTTAGGATGGACACATTGACTTTTTGAACGTTTTTTAGTAACCTATAAAAAGATTATACAAAATCTGCAATGCAGATTTACTTGGAAAATTCCACTGCAATTATAACATGGAGGATTACATATTATGAAGAATATTAAAACGATTGCAAAACCCACATTAAAAAAGGTGGCCGGCAAGGGCTGCGGTGAATGCCAGACATCATGTCAGTCAGCTTGCAAAACATCCTGTACAGTAGCAAACCAGGAATGCGAAAACACGAAACGCAGATAAAAAATTCCAAATAAAAAACAGCAGCACCGCTGTTTTTTTTATCGAATATGCAGGAAATATCTTATGAGGAACATGTTTTAGAAAAAGAGGAAACAGATGAACCATGATTCATAAATATCAGTACAGGGATCAGTATATCGTTATGGATATCAACAGCGGTGCGGTACATGTTGTTACAGATATCATTTTTGATATGCTGGATCACTATAAAGAAAAGTCGGTCAAAGAAATATTGGAGTTATTTCAATTTAAGTATGAGAAAAACCAGATACTTGAAGCAGCGGAAGAGATTCAATACTTAATAGATAACGGAATGCTATTTACCGATGACTCTCAAATAACTAAAGGCATGCTGGAGGGGCGCGAAGCCATGATTAAGGCAATGTGCTTGCATGTGGCTCATGACTGCAATATGACCTGCAAGTATTGCTTTGGCGGGCAAGGAGCATTCGATGGACAGCGTTCTCTTCTCTCACTTGAAACAGGAAAAAAAGCAATTGATTTTCTGCTGGAGCATTCCGGCAGCAGAAGGAACCTTGAGATAGACTTTTTCGGCGGGGAACCTCTGATGAATTTTAATGTGGTCAAGGAGTTGGTGGTTTACGGACGGGAAGCCGAAAAACCTCTTGGCAAAAATATTCGTTTTACCATTACAACGAATGGGCTGCTCCTTGACGATTCCAAGGCGGATTTTATCAATGCCAAAATGGACAATGTGATATTAAGCATAGACGGCAGACCGGAGGTAAACGACAACATGAGGCAGACTGTCAACGGAAGAGGAACCTATGATATCATAATGGAAAAATACCTTAGTTTTGTAAAAAAAAGAAAAGGGGCTTATTATGTAAGGGGAACCTTTACAAGAGAAAACCTGGATTTTTCAGAAGATGTCAGGCACCTGGCAGAAATAGGCTTTAAGAACATTTCCATAGAACCTGTCGTAACGGATCCTTTGCGCAGTTATGCCTTGCAGGATGAGGATAAAGAGACCATTTTCAAAGAATACGATAAATTGACGGATATCTATTTGGAATATGCAAACAAAGGAGAAAAATTTGAATTTTTCCATTTCAATATAGATTTAAATCAAGGACCCTGTGTAGTAAAAAGAGTATCAGGATGTGGAGCAGGTACTGAATATGTTGCAGTTTCTCCGGAAGGAGATATCTATCCTTGCCACCAGTTTGTAGGTAATGTTGCTTTTAAACTGGGGAATATAAATGATGTTCATTTTGAAAACAGACTCTATGACGAATTTAATAGGGCGCATATTTATAATAAGGAAAAATGCAGAGATTGCTGGGCAAAATTTTATTGCAGCGGAGGCTGTCATGCTAACGCTTTCCACATGAACCATGACATAAGACAACCATATGAACTCGGATGCGAGCTTGAAAAAAAGAGGATCGAATGCGCCATAGCGATAAAGGCTATTATGTCTACAGATCAATAGCTTTCCAAAACCGGATAAACTCCGGTTTTTTTTTAGCCATTATTACGAATAGAAACCTGTAAATACAACTCGAAAGGCGCTGTATTTAGAGACCTTTAAAAAGATTTTGTCAAATATATTTTATTATATCCCCAATGCTTATAGGAAGAGAAACTATAAGAGCTTATATACTGGGATCATATTGCATCAAGCCAAATATAAAAGTATTTTTTATTCTTACGCTGATTATGACTTTTACAGATTTGAATTTTACAAGTCTGTTCCTCGCAAAGAATTTTGAAGAATTAACGATCTATCTCGCCAGAGAATTTGGACCTATGTTATGCCAAAACATAATGCTGTCTTACCTCGCCTTGTATGGCGGTGCACCAGCATCCTTATCTTATCTTGCGGTTATCACTATTTTCCATTGGACATCTCCTATACTTCCAGTTTTAAATTGGCTGGCGGAGGGCGCCATCGGTATTCTTACGCCGATTTTTTGCTTGATGTTCATCATGAGGAAACATGAGATACAGGTGAACAATGCAAAACGGGAGCCGTTTCGGAAATCAGACGGGGTTCTATGGACTTTGACCTCACTGTTCTCAATTGGTTTAATATGGTTTGTGGTCGGAGTATTCCCGATCATGCCTTCCGTAGTAGCGACCGGCAGCATGGAACCGCTCATTTACCCGGGAGATGTGATTTTATTGCGGCAAATACGTTCAGAAGAGCAAATCCGAGGCCTTGATGTTGGAGATATTATTCAGTTTAAAAGAGATGAGGTGTTGATTACTCATAGGATTACTGAAATCGAGGAAGATGATTTGAGAAATCTAACTTTTCATACTAAGGGTGATAATAATTCTGTCGGAGACTCCAGAGTTGTCAGTGCAAATGATATCCGGGGAATCTATTCCAAAGTGATACCTAAAATCGGTTACCCGGCACTTATGTTGAAGGGGAGCCCACAAACCCAATTGGAAGATATAGAGTTTTGATATACTGCTTTAGTGGTATCCTGACGGGACCAAAGGCTTATGTAAAAGTATACTTTTGTTCGATGTGAGACCTTTTCAACCCATAGTATAATTTAATCATGTTTATAACAAACAAAACTAAACAAAAAAAGGAGAAATTAGTATGAAGAGAAAAATTTTAGCATGTGTTGTAGCATGCGCAACTCTGTTCTTAGGCATGGGGTACGCTTATTGGACAGATAGTCTGCAATTGGAAACAACGGCTACCACAGGGGAACTGGAAGTTAAATTTGTCGATCTGGCATTATATGGGCAGTATGCAGGATCAGATGAAGAAACAGGCTGGGCTGTAGTTGACGGAATTGGTGAAGAGGGTTTCGTTGACGATTATTTCTTCCAGCGCGGCGCAAATTATAATATAATCGCGGATCAGGCTGATTTAAAAGCATATAACGATAGGGTTTGGGGTTATACTAAAACCACTTTCGGTGCTGAATTAGCAAATGCCAGCCCAATCGATGTCACGATCGATGGTTATACCGCAGGGTCAACTATGGGTTCCAATAAAATCTCAATTAACATGAATCAAATTTACCCCGGATTTGCTCAGGTCTTTCAGAGTGATATCGTAAATACCGGCACGATTGCGGCAAAATTAGCTGATATTGAATTTGATGTACCAGAATATGCAAATCAGGCAACGAAGGATATGATCGGTGTTTCCATGGAAATATTGAGAGAATATGCCGGACCAAGCCCAGATGGCACTATTCCTTCAGAAAATCATGTTCCTGTATTCCATACGGACAATTTATCTCCTGCAGATACATTTACTCTTGCCGGAGTTGAATTTATCCGCCTTTCCTCATTGGAAACCCTTATGGCCGGACCGGACGCGCCCACTTTGCTTAATGAGACAATATATGTATTGCCTGACAACTGCAGAATGGACCTCTACATCGGTATAGCAATGGATCCTGACAAGGCTGGAACTTACACCTCCGGTTGGACTGGCGGCCTCAGCGGAAAAGACGATGCTGCAACAGAAAACAAAGCTGTAAAATTCAACGTAGAATTCTTGTTCGACCAGTTCAATATGGATGTTCCTTCAGGAGGAAGCAATAACCATTTATCATAATCATAAGCTCAAATAGGAAGATAAATACAGTTATCAGCTAAAACAATAAGTATTTTACTGGATATATGGTGCCTTAAAAATTAAGGCGCCATATTATATAACTCATAGTTATAGGGGATAGAGTAACATATGAAAATCATATTACATAACAAGTCTAAAAAAGCATTTATATTAATCATGGTTTTATTGATAATATTATCATGTTTGCAGCTGTTTATTGCACTGTCACGTCCAAAAACAATTATGAGCGAAAAAATCGAATATGGCTCTACCTGTGATCAACAGGCAGCATATCGTGTTATTATCCATGAAAATGAGGTTTATTCCGGCACTGTTTTAGAAGAAGGGGAAAGATACAGTAAAAGGCTTTTAAACTATATTCAGGCAGAATTCAATGTGGACTATATGGGAACCAGTGAGGTCCCTCTCGATATCGAATATCAGATAATAGCTATGGTAAATGGCTATCAGGGGAGTAGTAAAGATAAAAAAATATATTGGTCAAAGAGTTTCCCGCTGACCGATAAAAAAATAATCAAAGAGCAGGGCAGTGTCTGGAACAAAAAAGAAAAGATCAATTTTCAATTGGCGGAGTATGATGCTTTTGCTGTTAAAGCAAAGGGTATTACCGGTATGAATGTCTCAAATGAGCTTATTATTTCTATGAAGGGAAAAGTGATTGCTCATGCTGAAAAAGAAAATCTGGAGACCCCATTTGATGTCAATCTTCAGGTTCCATTGGCGGAAGATGTTTTTGAAATAAGTAAATCCGATCCATCTCCAATACATAAGAACATTACAGTAACGGAAGAAATTCCAGCACCTATTGTTATGTCACTGATTGTCAGATATAGTCTTTTGCTGGTAATTTCTATAATTGGCATAATCGTCTTGACTTTCTATACGAGAGAGCCGAGTGAACAGGAAATGCTTAAAAAAAAGGTAAACAATACATTGAAAAACTATGGAAGCCGTATCGCGGCTCTTCAAAGCATACCGAAGGTTAATTATAATAAAAGTTATATAGTTAATAACATAAAAGATCTCATCAAAATAGCTGATGAGATCCAGCAGCCGGTATATTATGAAATTGACCCTGATACCATTGTTAAGAGATATGAATTCCATGTCATTGACAATGATACGATTTATTCGCTGCTTCTTGATGATAAGAAAGCATGAGAGGCAGTTTCAGCGCTAAAACAAGTCAAATCAACTTTTAACAGCTTCATATGATTCAATAGGCTTCATTTGTTTTAAAAACGACAGGATAATATTTGCCGGTTCAGTAATCGAATCCAATATCAGTGCTTCATCGGGGGAATTTACGTTCTCAATCATTGGTCCAATAGAAACGATCTGCAATTTTGGATTTTTCTTTGCAAACCATCCGCATTCATGCTTTCCTTGCTTAATTTCGTCAATCATATTTTTGTTATACATGCCGAAACAAATTTCATAAATTTTGTCGTAAAGCACACTGTCAGTATGAACAGGCCAGATGGGCACACCTTCTGAATACTCATAGCTTAAACCACACATGTTGCTGATCGTTTCGTGTGCATTGGATATTTTATATAAACCAACCTCTGAAGTGCTGAAAGCCGAAGTCTGACAGATAAAATCTCCGGAAGATGTAGAAACTTTTCCGAGATTAGAAGCACTTTCCACGACTCCGTCATAAGTTTTTGACATTGACTGGATACCGTTTACGATTCCATAGAAAAAGCTTACAATACAGCCGTTGTCATCAAATGAAATAACCTTGTCCGGCATTTCTGATTCTTGATAATCAAAACTGTAGTTTGTTTCCGTGCTCCCATATGCGTTACGGAAAGTATTCATTGCACTGTTGACAACGGATCTCATTTTTCTGACATCTGACTTGTTTATGATAATCAATGCATCTGCAGCGTCAGGGATAGTATCACCGGCCCCCCCCCCGTTGAACGATGCAAGCTCAAACAATATTCCTTGTCCCTGAGCATTTGCCAGTACCTCGCCTAGAATTTTAATTGCATTTACTTCACTTTTTCCGACATTCTCTATTGAATCTCCGCCCGTAAGACCTTTTATTGAAAGAAGATAAGGGACTTCATTCTTTGGCTGAGTCCATTTAATGCTGCGGATCATTTTATAAGAAGCAGTGCCTCCGCTTCCAACCCCAATAGCTCGGTTAGAATTCCAGGCAAGATTGATAAGAAATTTTCCTTCGAGGTATTTTTCATTCAATTTTTCCGCTCCTTGCATTCCGGATTCACCGAACGTTGTAAAGATTGCACGTATCAGTCCATGGTTTTGAGCGTTCTTTAGCACATAAAGAATCGTAGACATGCCTATACCACTATCGGCGCCTATGCTTGTACCCTCACCGGTTAATTTATCTTCGTTTTGCACAAATTGCACAGGGTCAACGAGCGGGTCAAAAATGACATCATCAGTAACGGCAATGGACGTGTCAATGTTGCACTGGAGTATGGTTATCGGCGCATTCTCATAACCATCCGAAGCCGGCTTTTCTATGATTACATTATTGAAGCTGTCACGGACGACCTTAAAACCATTTACCTTTGCCCAGTTTTTCAAATAGGCGCTCATGGCTTTCTCATGACCGGATGCTCTGGGAATTTGCGCTATCTCGCTGAATTCATTGAGTATTTCCTCACGCATTACTGAATTGTCGACCCTTTCTTCCGGAGTATCGTTACACCCGGTAAGCATAGAAAAACTTAAACATATTATTAATACAACTGCTGCAAATCTTTTCATATTCTTTCCCCCAATAGTTAAGACAATCTCTTCAACCCAATATTTGCTTTAACTAATATAATAACATATAATAAGTCTATAATACAATTCAAAAAACTTGAGAAAGCATGATAAGCAAAAAAGTATTTTACAAGTAAAATCACATATGTTATAATATTTTTTGTTTAGTCGAGCTAATAGCTTTTGTAAGCATTGCAATATAAAGGAGGTGCGGCAGATGTCAAGAAAGTGTGAAATATGTGGTAAGGGTCAATCTTCAGGAAATAACGTTTCTCATTCCAACAGACATACCAGAAGAAAGTGGAATGCAAATATTCAGACCGTAAAAGTTAACGATAATGGAACTGTTTCAAGAAAAAACGTATGTACGAGATGTATTCGCAGCAATAAAATCACCCGCGCCATATAATGAGCAACAAAAACCTGCATAAGATTTGCAGGTTTTTTTATCTTTATTTATCTTCATAAGACTAATGGAAGCGGCATCATCAGCCGCTTTTATGGCGCTGTTTGTTATCGGCAGAATTTTCTTGCATGAATATTTTCTCAACAATTAAATAGCTTGAATCCGCAGAAAATCATTAATCCTCCCATAATGATGAGCCAGATCTTTGAAGGCAGCAAAAAGGCACAGAGGGTCACTATCCCTATGATAAAAAGGATCAAGCCAAACAGTTCCACCTCGCCGGGCTTCCGGCAGCAATTTTTTTTATGTTTCATAGTTATCACTTCCTATGTCAGTCAAACAGGATGCGGCAGATGTTTCCGAAGGTTTTATCAATTCAGCATTAAGTATGCAACTGCCAATAATAGCGCTGCAAGTAAAATGTACCATATATGAACAGGTACGGTATGTATGATTATCACCGCACCTATAATAGCTATCACCACTCCAGACAATCTGAATACTATTCGTTTCCTTCTCAAAGCAACCACCCATAACCATTCTATGTTATAGGGCAAGCTATAGTGCAAAAATTATACTCATTTCCTGATTATTATGGTAAAATGAACAGCAGTGAGGGGGCGAGACAGTTGCTTTATAAAAAGGAAACGAAGGAAGGTACAATTTACATCGATAAGTCAGTAGTAGGAAAAATAATTCTTGAAGCAGTAGAACAGTTTGATGGAAAAGTACTTTTATCAAATCATAAGGGTAAAACCTCTGGTATTGTACCTATAATCGGAAGTATTGATGACAGGGATTTTATGGATATAGAAGTTAAAAAAAAAGGCATCGATATTCGATTTTATATAGTTATTCGTTTCGGTACCAGCATCAAACGGGTGACAAAGGCTTTAATCGCGAGAATCAAAAAAAACACTGAACGAATTACGGGTTTGGAAGTAGAAAGTATTGTAGTGGTGGTTACCGGCATCGTTTCTAAACAAATGGTCAGAAGAAATATAGAAGTAAGAGGATGATCGGGGGGCCGGCAAGAGAATGCATAGTAAAGCAACCGCACTTAAAGGGGTAGGACCTAAAAAGTCTGATTATTTGATCAAACTTAATATAGAAACTATTGAGGATTTCCTATACTTTTATCCCAGGGATTACGAAGACCGCCGCCGTCTAAGAAATATAAATTCACTACGCGACGGAAATACCGCATTGATAAAAGGTAAGACAACTTCTATGTTAAAAGGAAGGATACCCGGAAGACAAACCTTAAAGCTTTTAATCCAGGACAATACCGGGTCAATTGAGGTTGTTTTTTTTCATGGCGGATATTTGGCAAAGACACTTAAGCTTAACGAGGAGTATCTTTTTTATGGCAAAGTCAGTGTAAACCAGGGCAAGCTCCAGATGCTCCATCCGGATATTACAAAATATGAACCGGATCAAAAACTTGCTATCCTGCCTGTTTACCCGCTGACAAGCGGAGTCACACAAGGGGAGATGCGTAAATGGCAAAAAGAAGCGCATGAAGCTTATTTACCTTATATGCAAGAGTATCTTCCGGAAGCCACTATAACAAGAAACCGACTTTGCGGAATTCATAATGCAATTGAAAACATTCATTTCCCAAAAGACAGGAAAACTCTGCTGCAGGCGAAATACCGGCTTATTTTTGAAGAACTGCTCTTTCTTCAGACCGGATTGCTGGCAATTAAGAAAAAGATGACATCTATTGATAAAGGGATTTCTTTTTCAAAGGAAGTAACCATGGACGACTTCGCAGCCTCACTCCCCTATACCTTGACAGGAGCGCAGCAAAGGGTTCTAAATGAAATTGATCTCGATATGGGGTCAGGAAAAGTTATGAACCGACTCGTGCAGGGAGATGTTGGATCGGGGAAGACTATATTAGCTGCTGCAGCCATGTACAAGGCCGTTAAATGCGGCTTTCAGGCTGTCATGATGGCTCCGACGGAGTTATTGGCTAAACAGCATTTTGAAGACCTGAAACCACTATTTGTTGCGCATCATATAGAGGTAGGATTTTTATCCGGCAGTATTCCGGCGAAAGAAAAAAAGGATACATTGAGTAAAATAGAATCCGGAGAAGTGGATATTATAATTGGCACCCATGCCGTGATTCAACCAAATGTTAAATACGCATCCGTTGGGCTTGTAATCACGGACGAACAGCACCGATTTGGCGTTAATCAAAGAGGGATCCTGTCAAAGAAAGGGAAAAACCCCGATGTGCTGGTCATGACTGCAACTCCGATACCCAGAACCCTGGCGGTAATCTTGTATGGAGATATGGACATTTCTATTATAGATGAAATGCCGCCTGGAAGGCGGAAGATAATTAGGACAGCAGTGAATGAGGACGGCAGGGAAGCCGCATATGAATTTGTAAGACGAGAAGTAAGAAAGGGAAGACAGGCTTATATTGTGGCGCCGCTTATCGAAGATTCAAAATATGTGGATGCGAAATCCGCACTCGGCCTTTACGATGAATTAAAGGAAAGGTTTAATGAATTCCCTGTTGCGTTTCTTCACGGAGCGATGAAACAGCCCGATAAGGATCGTATAATAAATGAATTATACACCGGTAAAATACGAATACTTATATCTACAGTGGTTATAGAAGTAGGAATCAACGTACCAAATGCTACGATAATGTTGATTGAAAATGCGGAACGCTTTGGTTTAGCACAGCTGCATCAGCTTAGAGGAAGAGTCGGCAGAGGAAATGAACAATCCTATTGCATCCTGATTTCCGAGAAAGGCTCTGCGGTTTCGGAGGAAAGGGCGGAAATAATGAGAACCACCAGCGATGGCTTTCTCATTGCGGAAAAAGATCTTGAGCTAAGAGGACCCGGTGAGTTTTTCGGCATAAAACAGCATGGTATACCAGAACTAAAGCTTGCAGACATTGTAAAACATGTGAAAATATTAAACATAGTTCGAGAAGAAGCTGAACATATTCTGGATAATGACGCACTGCTTATAAAAGAAGAGAATGTCAGGTTTAAAAACAGGATCGATAAATTGTTTAATAATACAGAAAGCTTAAATTTGTAACAGTATTTGATTTTTTTATATCCTATGGTACAATAAATAAAATAAAGGAGGCTGGCAGGTGCGCATTATTGCCGGAGAATTCAAAGGGAGAAGGCTGAACGTACCGAAAGGTCACAAAATCAGACCAACGAGCGATAAGGTGAAGGAAGCTATTTTCAGCATGATATCAGCAAATATTGCAGAAGCAGTGGTCATCGATCTTTTTTCGGGGACAGGCAATCTGGGCCTTGAGTCTCTCAGCCGGGGGGCAAAACGATGTTATTTTGTGGATAAGTCAAGAGACAGCATGAAGTTCATACTGCAGAACATCGCGCGCTGCAAGCAGGAGGAAAAAGCAATAACCATCATTGGAGACTTTGAAAATGCCATTAAAAAAATACCCGAAAAGTCAGACATAATTTTTCTGGATCCTCCTTATAATGCAGGCTTTCTGGCAGACTGTATTTGTTTCATTTCAGAACTTTCACTGCTGTCAAAAGGAGGAGTGATCGTAGCGGAGCATGAGGCAGGGGAGCCTTTGCCTGATATGACATCCGGCTATATAAGAATAAAAGAAAAAAAATATGGTACTATCGCAATAAGTATTTATTCAACTTATGATTCGGAGGAAGACAACATATGATAAAGAGGATTCTATACGCAGGATCATTTGATCCTATCACCAACGGGCACCTGGATTTAATCAACAGAGCGGCGAAATTAGGGGACGAGCTGATTATAGGGGTGATTAAGAATCATTCTAAAAAATCATTCTTCACAGTTGAAGAGAGAATAGATATGATAACCGCATCTACCGGCCATATTAAAAATATTGAGGTAGACCATTTTGAAGGTCTTTTGGCTGCCTATGTAAAGCAGAAAAAGATAAATGTCGTTGTAAGGGGATTACGCGCTGCAATGGATTTTGAACTTGAAATGCAAATGGCACAGATGAACGCCAGACTATACAATAATCACGTAGAAACTATATTTTTAATGACATCGCCTGACTATTCTTTTGTCAGCTCAAGTATTGTCAGAGAGGTTTTTGTTCTCAATGGTGACATCAAAGGCTTGGTACCCGAGAAGGTATTGGAATATATGGAAAATAAATTTCAAAGAAAAAAGGAGGGAATCATTCGATGAAAGTTCTTGAACTATTGGATGAGATCGAGGAGATAATAGATACAAGTTCAGGTTTCCCGCTTACAGGTAAAATACTGGTTGACGCGGACGAAATTCTTGAGATCGTTAAGGAGATAAGAATGGAACTCCCTGATGAGATCCAACAGGCACAATGGATCAAGGATGAAAGACAGCGGATCCTGCAGGAAGCAAAACAGGAACATGAAACCATATTAAAGGACGCAAAGGTACAGGCGGAGGCTTTAATAGAAAATGATGATATCACTGTAAAAGCAAAAATGCGGGCAGACGAAATCATGAGTATTGCGGAAGCAAACGTAAAATCCTTAAAAATGAGCACCTTTGATTACATAGACAGCATTCTTTATAATTTTCAGGACAAAATGGACCAGTTAAATGCCGTTTACTTTCAGGATATGTTCAGCAATTTACAGAATACGTTTGAAAAAATCAACGGCACTATATCAGAAAATCGGAGCGAAATAAAAGATATGATACACAAAACTCATGCGGAAAACAGAGATTAATGACAGGTAAAATCATATCAACATTTAAGAAGCGGAAATGAAATGCATATTCTCTTTCTTATATTAATACTATGAAGTATGATGAGCGGAAAGGGAAGCAAAAGAATATATATTATCGCCGGTGTATTATCTTGTGCCGGCTGTTTGGTGATGATGGCATATCCTGCTATCGCATTGAACGCAGCAAAAAAAGGCATCTCTTTGTGGGCAAGTTCCGTACTGCCTGCACTGTTGCCTTTTTTTATTTGTGCAAATTTCATGACTGTTATAGGACTCCCCGCGTATATTGGAAAAATCTTTGAAGTACCGTTTCAAAAATTATTAGGCGCTCCCGGCTTATCAGCATTTGTTTTTTCGGTGAGTATAACTTCGGGGTATCCAATGGGGGCAAAGCTCATCGGTGATTTTGGAAGAAGCAAGGTGATTACACAAAAGGATGCCAAAAGAATGCTGACCTTTTGCAGTACATCCGGTCCTCTCTTTATGCTGGGCGCTGTGGGTGCGGGTATGCTGGCTTCCCCGGCTGCCGGTACGGTCATCGCCTTATCACATTATATAGGGGCCCTTCTTAATGGACTTTTGTATCGATTTTTCTCCGTATTTGACACAAGAAAGACTGTAAAACATATTAAAAAGCAGACTGTAAGTGTCAATTCTAAAAAAAGCGGGGATTACAAAAAAATAAATAAGACAGGTACAATAACATATAAAATGGAGCTTCCTGAAGGGAGCCTGCTGGATATTTTCACTGATGCGCTGCTTTCCTCCTTCCGCGCTCTTGGAATCATCTGCGGGTATATTGTATTATTTATGCTTGCCGTTGAGTTCATTGAGTTTTCAGGGATTTTGGATTCTTTGCGCAACGAGTACAGCAAAGGCTTTATCAAAGGCTGTCTGGAGATGACTATCGGATGCAGCAGTATCGGAGAAAGTGAAGACCTTCCTATGGTTTATCGGTGCATTCTCTGCACATTTCTAATCTCTTTTGGCGGGCTTTCCATTTATGCCCAATCTATGAGTATGCTTGCCGGTTTAAAGATAAGCTCGGCATATTATCTTGCAGTGAAGCTGACCCACGGTTTACTTGCCGGGTTGAGCGCATGGATAATCGCTCCGTTCATTTTAGAAGGAATCGCTGTAGACACAATGGCTATAGAACAACACGAAATCATCGGCAAGCTAGGCGCTTTTTCCCAATTGTTATTTTCAACCAAAATGGTTATAATGATTGTAATCATTTTCATCTTCACGATATTAATCGATAAACTAATGAGGAAAATCCATGAAAGTATTAGGAATCATAGCGGAGTATAACCCCTTTCATAATGGACATCAGTATCATCTGCAGGAATCCATACGGATAGTGTCTCCCGATTATACGGTTTGTGTCATGAGCGGAAATTTCACGCAGAGAGGGGAACCTGCTATGGCGGACAAATGGATCCGCGCTTCTGCGGCAATCAGAAACGGTATTGATCTGGTCATCGAATTACCTTTTGTTTTTGCATGCAATAACGCAGAATACTTTGCCAAGGGTGCGATAGATATTCTGAACCGTTTGGGCTGTGTCACTCATCTTTCATTTGGAAGTGAAGCAGGGGAGCTTTCCTCTCTGAAAATGACGGCAGATTTTCTGTCACAGGAAAGTGAGCAGTTAAAAGCCGGTATCAAAGAATTTGCAGATCAAGGACTTTCTTTTCCCCGATCGAGGTATGAGGCGGTAAAACAATGCAAGGGGAGAGACTGTGCAGATATATTAAAGAGCCCTAATAATATTTTGGCAGTGGAGTATCTGAAGCAGCTTAATATAACCAATAGTCGGATTGAGCCGTTTACGTTGAAGCGATTTGGTACAGGTTATCTTGATAAAAACTATTCTGAAAGAATCGCCAGTGCATTGGCGATACGCCAGCTTCTCAATAAATCCGGCGACATTAAGGAGATTTCAGACTATATTCCGGTCAGCACATTTGAAGCCTTAAACGGACTGGGCAGGGGTGTTAATTTAACCTTAAACGATTTTTATTCACTATTGATATACCAAATCCTGATCAGTGATCCTTCTGCTCTGGGAAACATCTTCTCTGCGACTGAAGGACTGGAGCATAAGGTAAAAAAAGCTGCATCATCATCTGTGAACATAGACACTCTAATGCATACAATATTGTCAAAACGATACACCAAGACAAGAATCCAAAGATTGCTGACCCATATACTGATTCAATTAGATAAAGAGAGTTTTCGTGAAATTTTAGACAAACAAATCAATTATGCCAGGATACTGGCGACAAACTATAAAGGCACATCGCTCCTGAAACAGATAAAAAAGGAAGATCTGAATTCAATACCGATACTTACTAATATCAACCGGGAAGTAGCAAATGATGCTGATGAATGGAAGCTTTTAAAATACGATATAAGGGCTTCGGACATTTATAATCTCATCGCATATAAAGAAATTTATGACCATTCTGATTATGTAACGAAGCCTTTTCTTGATTTTGATAAGAGTAAGATTACCTAAATCGCTTGAAAAAATATGAATAAGGACTATAATAAAATAAGTTAAATAAAAAACAATGGAGGAAACATTAATGAAAATATTAGTAATTAACTGCGGAAGTTCATCACTTAAATATCAGGTTCTCGATATGACAAATGAAATGCTATTAGCTAAGGGTCTCGTGGAAAGGATCGGAATAGAAGGCTCTATTTTGACACATGAAAAAATCGGAATGGACAAGTATAAGGTGGAGGAGTCTATGAGCAATCATAAGGATGCCATCAGTCATGTGCTAAAAGCGTTAACTGATAAAGAACATGGTGTAATTAGTTCAATGGATGAAATAGGTGCGGTAGGGCATCGCGTTGTTCATGCAGGAGAAAAATATGCCAGCTCAGTATTGATTACTGATGATGTAATTAATGCTTTGACAGAATGTATCGACCTGGCTCCACTTCATAATCCGCCGAATCTTTTGGGCATCGCCGCTTGTCAGGAGCTTATGCCGAATACTCCAATGGTAGGGGTATTTGATACAGCCTTCCATCAAACAATGTCTCCGGAGGCGTATATATATGCTATCCCATATGAATTTTATGAAAAATATAAAATCAGAAGGTATGGATTCCATGGAACAAGCCATAAATATGTTGCTGAAAGAACAGCGGATATCCTTGGCGTTAATATAGAAGATTTAAAACTTATAACCTGTCATCTCGGAAACGGAGCCAGCGTGACTGCAATCAAGAGAGGCAAGAGCATTGACACCAGCATGGGATTCACGCCTCTGGAAGGTTTGGTCATGGGAACAAGATCCGGTGACATCGACCCTGCAATAGTATCATACATAAGAGAAAAGGAAAACCTTCCATATGGAGAAGCAACCAACATCCTGAATAAGAAGTCAGGCGTACTTGGAATATCCGGTGTCAGCAGCGATTTCAGAGATCTGGAGGAAGCGATTGCACAGGGCAATGAAAGAGCAGCTCTGGCATTGAAAGTTTTCGCGCATAAGGTGAAATTCTATATCGGTGCATATATCGCAGAAATGAATGGTGTAGATGCTATCGTATTCACAGCCGGAGTGGGAGAAAACGCAATCAACATGAGAGACGTAATCTGCAGTGAACTCGGAAATCTGGGAATCAAGATTGATCTTGTAAAAAATAAGGTAAGAGGTAAAGAAACAATAATAAGCAGGGATGATTCAAAGGTAAAGATCCTTCTTATCCCAACAAACGAAGAGCTTATGATCGCAAGAGATACATATAACATTGTAAAAGCGATGTAAAACATGTAAAACAGCTGAAGCCGTCAATTTAAAGTATTTTACAAAGTTTCAGGTAAATTAAGCATTGACAATATTAAACAAGGCATATATAATCAAGTAGTTGACTTTAGATTTAAGCTTTAAAAGGTAGATTTAACGAGCAGAAGGAGGTGTAGAATAATGGCAGTTCCAAAGAGAAAAACTTCAAAGGCGAAAAGAGATAAAAGAAGATCTCCGAACATGAAGATGGCAGCACCCGGATTATCCATTTGTCCAAAGTGCCACGAGCCTAAACTTCCTCATAGAGTATGCCCGAATTGCAATCACTACGATGGTAAGGAAATTGTTGCGGCAGAAGCATAAAAACATAAATAACAAACGCCGGCGAATTTTCGTCGGCGTTTTCGTCTTAACAGAATCAAGCATTTTTTATATCATATCCTCCATAGAATAAAGCCCGTTTCCCTTTGTGACAATAAATTTTGCCGCTTTTAAAGCTCCGCGGGCGAAAACCTCCTTGGAAAACACCATATGGGTCAACTCGATCACTTCATCAGGACCGGCAAAGATTACAGTATGTTCTCCCGGAATGGTTCCGCCGCGGATTGAGTGTATTCCCAAGTCAGTTATCTTGCATTTATCATTTTTACTATGCCTGCCAAATACGAAATCCTTCTTTTCCGAAACTGCCTCGTTGACCGAATTGGCCAGAAGCAGAGCAGTACCGCTCGGAGAGTCAACTTTTTTATTATGGTGCTTCTCAATGATTTCAACGTTGAAAGCATCTTCCAAAATTGGTATTGAAATTTTCAACATCTTCGAAAGAACATTAATACCAAGGGACATATTGGCGGAGTGGAAGATGGGGATTTCTTCCGAAGCCTTTTCAATA
>JAQWBM010000022.1 GCA_028706405.1 Eubacteriales bacterium | reverse complement strand
AATGGCCTCCAAATCTGCCGTCTAGCCCAACAGCTCGCTCCAGATTCACTTTGGAGCCTGATGAAAGCCTCCCCAGCTTGCTGCGCCGCATAGTTTCTGCCATCACATCAGCCGCAAAGCTGCTTCCTGTCATTTCCGCGACAGTCAGGCATACGCCGCTGGTACTTATACTGTCTCCGATACGGGTGCCTTCCAGAACCACCTCCGCCTTGATTTGTATTCTCGAGGACTTTCCTCCCCGCTCCACTGCTTGTATAATCCCGGTTTCTTCTATGATTCCGGTAAACATATTAATCACCCCATTTCCTTTAGATATGCCGTGATCTTTATATCCCCGCCTACTCTATCTATTGACTCAATCCAAACGGGGTAAGCTTGGTTTAATTGATCGATCCCTTTGCCTCCTGCGAAGGTTTTGGATTTTTCGCCTCCTATGATTTTCGGTGCAATGTACATAATGACTTTGCTTGCTATGCCCTGAGAAAAAGCAGCATCATTTACCGCAGAGCCCCCTTCAAGAAGTATGCTGTCGATAGCAAGTTCCTTTAGCTTGTCCATAAGGTCTTCCAGATCCACATGGCTGCCTAAGCTTTTGCAACGCAGCACTTTGGCTCCCAAGGCTTCCATTTCCGACGCTCTTTCAGAGGAAGCGCTGTCCGTGCATGCTATGATGGTGGGATTTCTTTGTTGGTCAGTAAGCACCCTGCTATTTCTTTTTATCCGAAGGCTACTGTCAAGAATTATGCGAACGGGATTTTTACCGCCTTCAAGACGACAGGTTAGTTCTGGATCATCCTTTATAACCGTTCCTATTCCGACCATTATGGCTGAGTATCTGTTCCGTAGATGTTGGACTTCATTTCTTGCTGCCTCCCCTGTGATCCATTTTGATTCTCCCGAAGGTGCTGTTGTTTTACCGTCAAGGCTTATAGCTGTTTTCACCACCACAAAGGGCCGGCGCTTTTCATGGTAATAAAAAAATACCTCGTTTAATTTCCGGCATTCTTCTTCCATAACGCCGACCGTTACCTCAACTCCTGCTTCTCTCAGCCTTTTGATACCGGCGCCTTCAACTTTTGGGTTAGAATCGGGCGCGCCGATGACTACTCGTTTAATTCCTTTTTCAATAAGCAGCTCAGCGCAGGGAGGAGTTTTACCGTAATGGCAGCAGGGCTCCAGATTAACGTATATCTCCGCTGATTCTACAGATTCAACTGAATTCCTGACAGCATTTACCTCCGCATGGACCTCGCCGTATTTTTCATGCCAGCCCTCTCCGATAATTCTGCCATTTTTTACAATTACTGCCCCTACTAAAGGATTCGGGCTTGTCTTCCCTATTCCGTTTTCTGCCAGCGCCAGGGCTCTTCTCATATATTCCATGTCTATCAGTCTTTTCTTTTCTTCCAAAATTATGCCCTTCCTTTATCAGTCCAAATGGTACTAGTGATATTTTCTATAAGATAAAAAACACCTCAAACAATAGTTCAGGGTGTGATTTTCTCATTCGGCTCGGTTATATTATACTCATATTGGCAATATCCAATGTGCTGTCTATATGCTATCTGCAGCAAATATACTATCGGCAGCTTGTATACTGCACAATAAAGTAAAAAAACTCTGAAATACATAAGAAATATTCCAGAGCGAATCATTACTTTAACAGTTTTATACTGCAAAAACCGGTACTTACCGTATGATCATTCTTCTTTCATCCAGACTATACTGTCGGCTTCGGAATTTCACCGAATCATGCCTGACGGCTCGTGGGCTTTACCACCGGTGGGGAATCTCACCCCGCCCTGAAGAATCTATTCAATTATAAAAATAATATCACAGAACATAATGCCTGTCAATATGTAGTTGTTGGATCATGTGGTTTTTGATCATTAGCCTCGGCAGCCTTTTCAATTTTTGCCGCGTACTCTTCAAGCTTCGTCTTGAGTTGTTTATTTTCCTGTTCCAGTTTATTAATGGTTTTTGATGCATTTTTTGCTTTTGACTTTGCCCGTAACCAGCGAATCAGGCTGAGCATCAAGGCTACAAGAGCTCCGAATACAGCCGAGATCAAAATGACCAGTGCCTGTGAAACAGACAATTCAAATGTCAGAAAGCGAACTTCCACTGCTCCGGCGTTTTGAACTGCAAAAATTGCTATATCAGTGCAAAAATTAAAGCTGCAAAAAACTTCCAATCCATTTTTATTACCTCCATACTGCTTCGTATTTTATTTTCTACAGTCGAAAATTTTCTACTAATGCGTTATAATAATATGATATATCTTTTTGAGATTGTTCCGCAAGTGTTTTACAACAATAACCGGGGAGAAAAAATGGATATTAGACAAGCAAAGGAATTAGTGATCAAGGCCGGTCACGAATTGATCCGAACAGGACTTGTCGCCAGAACATGGGGCAACGTCAGCTGCCGTATAAATAAAAATAGTTTTGTGATCACACCCAGCGGCAGAGAATATAAAACTTTGGCGGCAGATGATTTAGTAGAGGTTAAAATTTCAGATTTGAGCTACGAAGGAAGCATCATCCCTTCTTCAGAAATGGGCATACACCGAGCTGTTTATCAGCTTCGTCCGAACAGTAATTTTGTTATCCATACCCACCAGAATAATGCATCGGCCATATCCGCAGCGGGGCTGGATTCCTTTAAGCCTATTTCTCCGTATTCAGAGTTTACAAATGAAGTGATCTGTGCTGAGTACGCACTGCCCGGCACAAAGGATTTGTGTGAAAACGTAACAGCTGCATTAAAATACTCTTCTGGAAATGCTATTATTATGAAAAATCACGGCGTTTTATGCTTTGAAGAAAAATGCGTGGCTGCCTTTCGGACTGCCTATCAATTGGAGGCTGCCTGCAAAGAATTTATAGAAAAAAAAGTAAAGAAATGCTATACACCAGATATTGAAAATATCGATCAGCATGAAATAAATATTTCTTTAGAATTAGGATCTGTGTTGACTGACTGTAAAGCCTATGGTGTAGAAGAGAATATCCTGTCAGTAACAGATTTTGATGTGGTGCGCTTTTCAAAGCTTGGCATGGACTTAAGACCGTTGCTGGATGATTTTGCACAAATCGTTGGTACAAATATGAAAACCGTCAATGCTAATAAAGAATTGATCCTTACTGCCCTAAAATCGGATCCTGCAGTTTTTATCAAGGATTTAGGCGCCATATGCAGGGGGGAAAATGAAAGCGATGCCGAAGCGGTCAGCATGATCCTCCGTAAAAATTGCGCCGCATATTTTACCGCTTCCGCCCTCGGTCATATAAATTATATCGAACCCGAGGAATGCAATCTGATGCGTAAAAACTATCTCGAAAAATATTCACTGTTATCCGTGAAAAACAGGATGACGGGCAAAATTAATTCTTGCCGCAGCAGCATTTTCAGGTGCAGGAACCGGTAATTGCCCAAAAGAGCCAGAGATGAAACAGACGATACCGGTCTTTTAGAAATGGTTAGGGACGCCTCTCAAACAATCTGTGATACGCGTTTATCAGTGCTGGTATAAAGCAGGAAGGCCTGTTCTTCAGGCCTTCCTAATACTTCGGCAGTTCGATTTACAATTTGATTTATACTTAATCGATAGACAAACCACCGCTGGCGTATCCTATGACCGAGGCGGCAACGCTCAGTGCCGGAGGCTCGACATAGAACACCAGCAGCAGCCGGTCGCCGGCCGTCACCGGGATGCTGAACGTGGCTGATCCTGAGGCCACATCGCCCAGGGAAATTCCCAAACCTGGGAAAGTTGGCGTCAGTGCGATGTCTGTCGGCGCCAGAGCATCGAAAGCGTTGCTCGTGGGCGTCTGGGAACGGAACAACTGGGCATGGATCTGGTAATTGCCCAAAGCCACGCCTACTGCGGCCGTAACGCTGAAGAATACATTCAGACCTGTGAGCACGCCATCTCGGGGCATGGTAAAAGCGTAGTTTTGATTGATGCCAAGAACCGTGCCTGTCAGGTTGATCGTCGTACCAAAGACATCAATGCCCGGAGCATTGGAGCCAAACCCCACAAAGCTAGGCAATCCTACCAATCCCCCAATCAGAGAGGTCACCGTAATGGGCGTCCCTGAGGAGAAAGGAATAATTGCACTGCCTATTTATGCACAACTTTTACGAGAAGGTCACGATACAGCTTCTTGCCCCACCAGCGTGAGGTCATTGCGGTTATTCTCGATGAAATCAACCACCCGCTTGAACTCATCGGCAAAAGCAAAATCTATCGTGATCTGCCCATCTGCATGGATATAAATCGTATCAATCAATTCCACGACAATCCCGCGGTTTAGTTCCTGGATGTTTTTATGCTTCAAAAACGTAGTGAGATATGAATCATCCGCGTTTACGCCCTTTGCCAAGGCGCCGATTTCGCTCTGAATGTTCTCCACCGCCGCTTTCAGCATAGCAGATTTTTCATCGAACTCCGCCTTCCTACTTCGGTAGTCCTCTTTGGTGATAGCCTTACCTTCGCGGATAGGCATCGCGAAGCCGCCGCACACCACGTCACCCAGAATATCATAGAACACATAATCCAAATCTTCGGTATATGCGCCGAGCTGTTCCAAAAGGCCTATGGATGTGATAATGCCGCGTCCGGCACAACCAACACCCGGCTCTGGTCCTCCGGATTCCACACACTTAATGCCGCCGAAGCCATCACGCATTATGTTATTTAGCTCCACATCATCGCCGTTTTCGCGGATGGTGTCCAGTACGGTGCGCTGTGCGAAAGTTCCCAGCAGCAATCTTGTGGAATCGGCTTTGGGGTCACAGCCCACCACCATGATCCTCTTGCCGCTCTGGGCAAGACCTGCGGTCAGGTTCTGTGTGGTGGTGAATTTACCGATCCCGCCCTTCCAACGCTGCCCGCGTGGGATTACCGGTGCGGGAATACTCCCAGCCGCGATGTTGTCCAAGACCATCCTGTTCATAGGTGGAAGTCTGGAAAATAGGTGTGTTGACGGCACCCGTATGCTGGTCGCCGTAGATGCCGCCATGTATCAGGGCGGATTCGAGATGTTTGTAATAGCTCATGACAAATTCTCCTTTGCTGTAAAAAATATAAAAATAGCGTTTGGCCGGTGCCAAACGCTTTACTTCCTGATGCTTTCTGTACGATGCCGCATACATCGGAAAACATCTGCCGCGCCCGGAAAACCCGCCTTTTCTGCATAACAAGCAGAACTATTTTTACAGTAAAAACAGCTGTCACGACAGATAATAGATTTTTTAAACATTGAACCGTCCATGGTGTTTCTCCTTTTAAAACATATCAACCATATAAGATTTTCTTGCAGTTATACAAATCATTTTATTCTTTATATCAGTGGTCTTTACTTGTCTGCTCTAAACGCTTGATCCAAATCGGCAAAGATGTCTTCCGAATCATCCAGTCCGACGCTTGAACGGAAAAATCCACCGTGTCGGATAGAGATACTGCCGATCATTATTTTCATCGAGAAACACTCGTTTCCACTCCCTGTTAAATTTTTATTCGGAAAACAATGGGGTGGAGAGATAGCGTTCACCGGTATCCGGCAGAATCACTACAATAGCTTTTCCGGCATTCTCCGGGCGCTTTGCAATTTCCGTGGCCGCCCAAACAGCCGCTCCGGAGGAAATGCCCACAAGCAGCCCTTCTGTTTTGGAAAGCTCCTTACCAACGGCGAAAGCGTCCTCGTTTTTCACGCGGATGATTTCATCATAGACAGTCGTGCTCAAAACCTCGGGAACAAAACCGGCCCCAATTCCCTGAATCTTATGCGGTCCTGCGGAACCGCCGGATAAAACCGGGGAAGTATCCGGCTCCACAGCAATTACTTTGATATTTGGGTTTTTCGATTTCAGATACTCGCCAGCGCCCGTGATCGTGCCTCCAGTACCGATACCGGAAATGAGAAAATCCACCTTTCCATCGGTATCCTCCCAAATTTCAGGACCGGTTGTTTTCCGGTGAATATCAGGATTTGCGGGGTTTACAAACTGACCGGGGATAAAGGCATTTGGGATTTCCTCCGCAAGTTCTTCCGCTCTGGCAATCGCACCGGACATACCCTTCGCACCCTTTGTCAGCACAAGCTCCGCACCGTAGGCTTTCAGCAGATTCCTGCGCTCTACGCTCATCGTCTCCGGCATGGTGAGTATGATTCTGTATCCGCGTGCGGCGGCAACCGATGCAAGACCAATGCCGGTGTTTCCACTGGTCGGCTCAATAATCACCGACTCAGGAAAAAGCAGGCCTTCTGCCTCGGCCTCGTCAATCATCGCCAGCGCGATTCTGTCCTTCACACTTCCGGCGGGGTTGAAATATTCTAGTTTGCCGATCACTGCAGCATCAAGACCATG
The DNA here is from genome assembly GCA_028706405.1 of Eubacteriales bacterium. GTDB lineage: Bacteria > Bacillota > Clostridia > Peptostreptococcales > Anaerovoracaceae > Anoxybacterium. The sequence goes on along the minus strand of JAQWBM010000022.1, from coordinate 29,538 downwards.
TTCTTTCCCATAGTTTGCAAGCTCTAGCAGCGGAGTTTTCCCGATCAGATCGGTGAGACTTTTATAAACCTTTGACATAGTGTACCTCCTCAATTTTGTTAAAATCATTCATATATGTTTAATATGATATGATTATAATACCCTTTAAGCCACACTTTGTCAAGAGGTTTTAAAAATAATATTCCGCATATATGAATGATAGGCTATTGACAAGCTGCCGATATTCTAATACGATAAGATCACATACCAAATATGTATGAGATGAGGAAGCCATTATGAGAATTTCCGCCAAAGGGCGCTATGCTCTGGCCGCTGCCATCTATCTGGCGCAGCAGCATCACCCTGATGAATATATCACCGTGATAAGCATTTCGGAAAGGCTGGGTATATCAAAGATTTATCTGGAGCAAGTTTTTTCCCTGTTAAAGCGCGGTAGGATTGTTAATTCCGTGAAGGGTTCGCAGGGAGGATACCAGCTTGCCAAAGTGCCAGCGCTTCTAACCGCGCTGGATGTGCTGAAAGCCGTGGAAGCTTCACTTTTTGAGCAAACGGATTCTACCGTCGAAGAAAAAGCACCGGAAATTGACGGAGCTATGCGACTGGCCACATTTGAAAAGCTGGACAATGCCGTTCGGGAAACCCTTAACCGGATTACGCTAGACGAACTGGTTTCCGAAGTGGAGCGACAAGTAGGTGAGCAAGAGCCGATGTTTTATATTTGAAAAAATAGGCGGCCTTGACAAGAATCAAGGGCACTATGCTGGCTGTTATGCAGTCTTTCTGTAATTACCGCTGTGTTGCACAGCTTACGCTCTATTTTATTTCGACAGCTGACGCACGTCATCCCGTTAATGCAGTGCGCAGTTTCTTTGTTTTTTGATAGTGCCCATATGGGCGGGCCGTCCGAAAGCTCGTACAGCTTCCAAGCAGTCTATTGCGTGATTATTGGGATTCCAAATGTTATTTTGGTTTTGGAAAAATCCCAGTTTCTGACGGTTGTGCATATATTGACGGACCTGCTGGTCCCTGAGCTCCTGTTGCGCCTGCCGGACCGGGACTACCCTGCGGTCCCGCCGGACCTGCAGGACCCTGAGGACCTGGAAGTCCTGGCGGACATTTCGGACATCGCCCTTTAAACCTGCAATCTATTCGACACAGGTCTCCTCCCCAGCAAGGCCAGCAGGGCCAGCCGGGTCTTTGAATTCCATGTCCTCCGCATAATCCATGACTTTCTTCCGCTCTATTCATTTCCATGGGATCGCTCGAATAAAATTTGTCGGCTAATTCCTCATGGAACGGGTGATATGGCTTTGCGCTAGTCTGCTGCCATGGTTCTGTCCAATTGGAAGTGTCTTCGCCATAGCCATATTGGTTTTTCCGTTTTATAGGTGATGAATAGCAATACATGCTTCCATCGTCTTTATAATTCATTATCATTTGCCTCCTAAACCGTTATGGGATCAATGTGTCCCATATCAGTTTATGCGGCAGCGCAAAATATGATATAAACCATGCTATATTTCTTGAAAGTCAAAAAAGGCATCGCGAAGGAGCCTAATCTCCTGTGCATATCCCGATAATTCATTTGGAGTCTCTAAAAAAAATGGCAAATGACGCAGCTTTGGATGATTAATAATATCTGTGAGTGCCTTCAAACCAATGGTACCTTCTCCTATTTTTTCATGCCGGTCTTTATGACTGGCAAAAGGATTTTTGCTGTCATTCAGATGAACAGCACGAAGTCTGTCCAAGCCTATGAGTCTATCAAATTCTTCCAATACACCGTTTAAATCATTAACTATATCATATCCTGAATCATATATATGACAGATATCCAAGCAGACCCCTATTTTATTACCATGCTTTATTTTTTCGATGATCTTTTTGATTTCCTGAAAGGTGCTTCCAATCTCACTCCCTTTTCCCGACATGGTTTCAAGCAAAACCATGGTTGTCTGGTTCGAGGTCAGGATGGAATTGAGCGCTTCTGTAATCAGCTCGATCCCCTTTTCAATTCCCTGTCCCACGTGACTCCCGGGATGAAAATTGTAAAAATTGTTTGGCAAACGCTCCATACGCGCTAAATCATCCTTTAAAACCTCCAAGGCAAATCCTCTGGTTCGCGGATTTGCGGAGCCGGGATTAAGGGTATATGGAGCATGACCGAGCACGGGAGCAAATCCATTGTCATTCATGATCTTCAGCAAACCTTTTAGGTCGTCATCATCAATATCTTTTGCCTTGCTTCCTCGCGGATTTCTGGTAAAAAACTGAAAAGTATTAGCATTGATGCTCAATGCATCCTTTCCCATATGTGTAAAGCCTTTTGAGGAGGACAAATGGCATCCTATATTAAGCATATGTATCCCTCCTGTATTGTAATTCTTTTGTTTATTTTACACTTATTAATATGGCATGTCCAGGCTATTGCACTGCTTTACTCCGGCAGCCTTGAGCTTCGACAGCAGAATAAAATTTTTTCAGCAGCCGATTTCAATTGTATCATTTATACCTGCTGGTAAATATATTGATTAAGGTATGAATAACTGATTATTAGATGTTCAATCATTACCGAATACTATCCTAAAGGAGCATTGATATGATAATGAAAAAAAGCTTTGATCCGCAATGTATCACTTTCAGTCAAATGGATTTGATATTTAATACGAGAACCTATTACCGCAGGCTGACTACCTGGATCAGTGAATATATGATCAGCAGATACCATGGTGATGAGACTACCGCAGATTTATTCAGCCGATTATATTTTGAATCCTTGAACGTTGGAAAAATGCAAGAGATAATATTGGGACGAGAAATTTCGGAGCAATACAGTCAATACTTAAGTCAGTATGTGATAACATTAAACAACTTGATTTCGGCTCAATTGGATGGGGATATGGAAGCTATCAACATATATGTCGAACAATTATATGAGATTATTGCGCAAGAAGCAGCTTTCTTGGATAACATTAATCCTTACTGGGACTATTTTGAATATTATAATTTATTTGCAGCCTATACGCAATACATAATAGAAATGGCAAATGCAATCGCAGCAGGTGATTTCAGTAAAATCATTACGCTTTATGACCTTCTCGGAGATATAAATAATATAATGGGTGATATTTTGGCACAAGGCCTTTATCAGTACATTACCGCCGGTGTGGATGTTGATTATTCGACCCGGGAAGATATTCAATGTATCTCATACGATCAAATGAATACAATCTATAAGATAAGGATATTTTGGTTCGAACTGGTGACATGGGTCAGAAATTATATGCTCAGCAGATATTTAGGGCTTGGAAATACAGAGGTTGTATTGGAGCGTTTAAGGCAGGTACCTGTTGATTATGTAAACGAATTAAGGGAAATCTTCGGCGATCAGGTATCAGATGACTATTTAGATTTATTTAACACGTATATAGATTTAATCGTTGCTTTTATAGATGCTCAAATTGAAGGTAATATTGAAGAAATAAATCGAATTACCCAGCTTTTTTATGAAAACGAATATCAGAGAGCTGCATTCCTTGCTGCAATAAACCCCTTCTGGGATGAACAGGAATTGAGAAACAGATTACGCAATCTTCTCCAGGCTACGATTGATGAGTCCACCACTTTTTTGGCAGGGGATTATGCCAGAAATATCGATATATTCAGCAGGCTCCTGGATCAAGCGGAGAGCATGAGTTATTATTTGGCACAGGGTCTGTTTGATTATATTAGTTATACCCATCAGGAAATCCCTATTAATGCATAGTATCATGATCTTCGTGCGGGATAATTGCTAAAGATAAGACCAATAATCATCATAAATACCGAAAAGAAAAAACCAATCCAAAGTGAATCAACGCTTGCCGGGAGCAAAGGCTTAGAAAACAATACGAGTAAGGGCGATACAATAATAGTGGCCATAGCATAATTTTTTTTGATTTTCCCGGTAAGAAACAATGCGCCAAACAGCGCCATACATGCTGCAGCTCCGCGCAACGCCATTGAAAGAGTACTTACATCCTGCACCTGTGCTTTTAAAATAACCATAGGAATTGAAACCATACACGTTAATGCTAAAACTAATACTATGATCAATCTTGATACTAAAAGTGCTTTGTTTGGGCTCATATACTCTTTCTTATATAATGGTATATAAATATCATTATATATCATAGTACTCAGCCCAAGGACAATACCTGCTCCGGTTCCTACCGCTGCAATCAATAGCGTTCCTATGATTATCCCTGCCGGTAATGCGGGCAGATAATATAATATGAAAAGAGGTAAGGCTAAAATTGCGTTATCCCCAACCAGGTCTGCACAATTAACACGCATGTACATACCAACAAATATCCCTGCTATACCTATAGCGGCAACGAATACCGCACTGATACAAACGCTGACCCTTGATGTAAGCAAATTTTTCCCTGAAATCAGTGCCTGTATATATGTTTGAGTAGTCAGTACTCCAAGAATCAAAGATAGGAATTTCCCTCCATCAGTCCAAAATCCGCGTCCGATAATACTGAAATACTCTGTGTCCAATCCGCCAAGCGCGGTTACAAATCCCGCATATCCCCCCTTTTGCATGGTTATTGCCATGATTCCGCAAATACCCATCCCGATATACAAAAGTGTTGTTTTTACCATACCTACCAATCCGGCGCCGACCATACCGCCAAACGCCACGTATATCATCATAAAAATGACAGAAACAATTGCTGACGCAACTACAATGATCGCTCTTACATTTACATTGCCGGTTATGATCACGATAAAAGTGATAAGTAAAGCCGTACCAGACATTACCTGTGAAACAATGCTTAAAAAGCTTCCCAATGAATTCAGCATCGTAACAGATCTTCCGGCAGTTTTGCCATATTCTTTTTCAATATATTGAGGTAGTGTAGTACAATTACTGTTATAGAGTCTCTTTGAATAGAATACAGCCATAATTATCAAGCCAATCCCGCTTCCGAGAGTAAATACCCATGCAGAAAATCCATTGGTATATGCTAGCTGTGCAGTGCCAATCGTTGAGGCTCCCCCCACAATTGTTCCTATGACTGTTCCTGAAATGATTCCAAATCCGGCAGTTCTCGCCTTACCGGAAAACTCATTGATCGATTTGATTGTTTTGCCGGATCTTACACCAACAAATAAAATTAATAAAAGTACTAGAATAATACCTGCATAATGCATAAATGAAACTGAAATCGTCATAATGATATCCTCGGCTTCTGGGGCGCATGCTTGCTCAATCTATTAGATGATAAGATTATACTCCTATTAAGATTAAACTTCAATCCAATAAATACTTCTGAGATTCTCTTAAGCATCGTTACTGTTCACAGTCTTTTGCGCGGTGTACGGCTAGAAATCAGGCAGTCAGGGTCTTGGACATTCTTTAAGAGCTATGTATGCCTTATTTCGCCATGTTCAGGCTGTCAAACAAACCATGCCGTAAACCGTGTTTGATTTTGTTACAATTACATTACGTATAAATATCATCTATTGACATTACTTTGTTCATAATTTATTATTATTATGATATCATTTCGATATCATAATCAGCAGTAAATAGTGAAAGGGGTTTTTTATATGGCTGATACTGATAAATTACAAGGTAAACAAATGCACTTTGAGGAAATCACTCCAAAATCCATGAATGGCATGGTTGTTTTAATTCTCAACATCCTGCTGATGCTTGCTTCTATAGCAGGGATCGTTTTCGGGATAATGAGGGTTAACGTCCCCTACGAAAGCAGTGCTTTCGGCATAACACTTATCGTAATTTGCGCTCTGTATTTTATAATAATTGGGCCAATTTTGTTTGCGGGATTGAAAATACTTAATCCTAATGAAGCGCTCGTTCTTACTTTATTCGGAAAATATCACGGGACACTGAAAGGAGAAGGCTTCTTCTTTGTAAATCCTTTCGTGGTCGCATTTAATCCGACCGTTGAACCTGCTGCTGCTCCATTAATCAATCCAGATTCAATGGGTGCTGCCGGGAAAAATATCACAATGCCTGCTAAGAAACCCAGCAAAATCATATCGCTGAAAACAATGACGTTGGGCAATGAAAGGCAAAAGATCAATGATGAACTGGGAAATCCTATCATCATCGGAATAGTAGTAATTTGGAGAGTTGTTAATACAGCAAAAGCTGCTTTCAATGTCGATGATTATAAAGAATATCTGTCTATTCAATGCGATTCCGCACTTCGAAATATCGTCAGACTTTATCCTTATGATTCATCCAATGAGGATCAGGAAAAATCTCTTCGTGGGAGCAGTCAGGAAATAGCAGAAAAGCTGAAGGAGGAAATCCAGAAATCTATGCATATTGCAGGTCTTGAAATTATGGAGGCCAGGATCACCCACCTTGCTTACGCTCCGGAAATAGCTGCAGCTATGCTCCAAAGGCAACAAGCATCTGCAATTATTGCTGCAAAGCAGATGATAGTTGATAGTGCTGTCGGCATGGTAGAAATGGCTTTGGATAAGCTGAGTGAAAGAGAGATCGTCGATTTAGATGAGGAGCGCAAGGCCGCTATGGTCAGCAATCTTCTGGTAGTCCTCTGTGGGAGCAGAGATGCACAGCCTGTAGTCAACAGCGGTTCAATTTACTAAAATGATTAAAATAAAGGGAGGTGGAATGATTGCCAACAGATAATAAAGAAAAAGACAAAAAACAACTGTTGCTGCGATTATCGCCATCCCTTTGGAGGGAGCTTGCAGCCTGGGCTGAGGATGACTTTCGATCCATAAACGGGCAGATCGAATATCTTCTGACAGAATCCGTACGCAAAAGAAAAAAGCCGAAACGGACCTAACTATCTGCCCCCAGCACCAGCTCAATCCCTATAGAAATGCAAATAACCTGCCCTAAATACCGAATACATCTTTCATCAGCATGAGCCGGTTTTAATCGATGGAATACGATGGTTTTATAAGCGCTGACAGTATCACTGTCAGCATAGCCGGAATCTCCGTTCAAGCCGCTGGGAACATCCAGAGCATAGACATATGCTTCTGAGCTGTTGATCAATCTTGTGATTTTTCTGACCGGCTCTCTTAATTCCCCATGGAATCCAGTGCCGTAAATTGCATCAATGATGATATCTGCTTTCGATACATCCAGTTGAACTTCACTCTCATTTCCATTTCCATTATAAAACGGGAGATCCAAAGATTCACAAAGCTGTTTGTTTTTTATTGCATCCTCAGTCTTCGGTTCCCCTTCTACAAGAACAATCTTTACATTTGCTCCCATTTCATATAATCTTCGAGCAGCGACAAATCCGTCTCCCCCATTATTTCCCTTGCCGCAGAAAATCAAAACAGACTTCCCGAAAACCGAATGATCCTTTGCGATATGTTCGGCTGCTCCATTCCCTGCATTTTCCATCATCTGATAATAGGATAGCCCCGCCTTATCCGATCGTCTTTCAATCTCTTTCATCTGTGATGAGGTTACTATATTCATATCTGCTGAAAGCATATTTAACATCGTACTTTTCTCCCTTACCTTATTCATTGTATTGCTCCATCAGGGAATGCTTATAACGCTTAAGCAGAACGTGTTGCTTAATTTCGTGGCATAAAACCCCTCCAACGTCTGATTTCAGCCATGCCCGGCACAAAATGCTGTGCGCAGTAACCCGCATTCCTGATAATCTAAAATTATATCATGTTTTCTATTCTCTTGCATGTATTTCAATGATATAATCAATATTGACAAACCACCCAATTTTATAACTCTTACCCATCTAAAGATAAAAGAGAAGCGCTCGCCTCTCTTTTATCTTTTTACGATGAAACATCTTAAGCTTAAAAACATCTTTATGCAAATTTATACAAAATTTTTATATATTTTTTAAAATTGTTCTTGCAGCACCCTGATCAGTACTGTATAATAATGATGAAATGTTAAATAAATAACAATACATCTGTTGTTCTGACGCCCAAAGGTTTTTTTCTGAGGGGAAAGGCACAAAATAGAAAGCTTATAGCTATTTTTGCGCCTTTAATGGTGCTTTTTTTATTAGCAGCAACAGTGTACCTGGATTGAATTTTTCAGTTCGTCTACAATTTGCCATGCAAATTGGACGAGACAAGCAGGAGGATTATATTATGGAGTCTCGAGTCGCTTTAATCGGCATTATCATTGAAAATGAAGATTCTGTAGAAAAAATGAATCTTATTCTTCATCAATTTTCACAATATATTGTCGGCAGGATGGGAGTGCCATACGCAAAGAGAAATATTGCTATCATCAGCATTGCGTTGGATGCTCCCGGGGATGTGATCAGTTCGCTTTCAGGAAAGCTGGGAATGCTTCCGGGCGTAAGCACAAAAACCATTTATTCCAAAGTGCCTTATAACGAATCGGGAGGTTCTTCATGATGAATCAATTGATCGATAAACTGAAAAAGGATCACCGGCTGACGAAAGAAGAGTATATCGCTTTGCTAAAAAACCGTGACCCTGAGCTTAGCGAGTATTTATTTGAAAAAGCACGTAATGTGAGAGAGCAGTATTATGGCAGGGACATCTATCTGAGAGGCCTGATCGAGTTTACCAATTATTGTAAAAACGACTGCTATTACTGCGGAATCCGAAGAAGCAACCGGAATGTTTCACGTTACCGCTTAACGAAAGCGCAGATCCTTGCCTGCTGCCGGGAGGGATACCTGCTTGGGTTCCGAACCTTTGTGCTTCAAGGCGGTGAAGACGGCCATTATAATGATACGATGATTGTTGATATCATCCGGGAGATCAAAAGCCTTTACCCTGATTGTGCGCTTACCTTATCCATTGGAGAACGCTCTTATGAAAGTTATAAAGCTTTTTATGATGCCGGAGCCGACCGTTACCTGCTCAGGCATGAAACTGCCGATCCGATACACTACAGAAGGCTTCACCCCTCTTCACTTACACTTGAAGCGCGAAAACAGTGTTTACAGGGGCTGAAAGAGATCGGTTATCAGGTTGGAAGCGGTTTTATGGTGGGCGCTCCCGGTCAAACTCCTGAAAGCTTAGCCGAAGATCTGCTGTATCTTCAAGAGCTTCGTCCGCATATGGTAGGCATCGGTCCGTTTATTCCCCATCACGATACCCCGTTTTCCGCGGAGCCAGAAGGTACAACAGAGCTTACGCTGTTTCTTCTGGGGCTGATCCGGCTTATGCTTCCTGCCGTTCTTCTCCCTGCCACCACAGCCATCGGGACTATCGATCCTGCGGGACGGGAAAAAGCAATCCTCGCCGGAGCAAATGTCGTAATGCCCAATCTTTCACCGAAGGAAGTGCGTGATAAATATTTGCTATACGACAATAAAATCTGTACCGGAGATGAAGCAGCCGAATGCCGTCATTGTATCGAAGGTCGAATGCAGCTTATAGGGTATCAGGTTGTGGTTGACCGGGGAGATTCAAGAGCACTGGATCAGAGCAGCACATAGGCAGCGTTCCGGCAAAAAACAAGAGTTGTAGCAGATAATTTAATGCTATATAACCCATTTACTGAAACCATGAATCGGATGAAAGAAATCATCCAGGAGGTAAAAAATGTATGATGTAAAATCACCAAGAGCGGAAGAATTTATACATGATGAAGAAATACTGGACACCCTGGCATATGCCGAATCGAACAAGCATAACGCGGAATTGATCGACAGCATTCTGGAAAAAGCGCGGTTAAGAAAAGGCTTATCCCATAGGGAGGCTGCCGTATTATTGGATTGCGATCTGGAAGAAAAAAATCAAGAAATTTATGCCCTTGCAGAACAGATGAAGAAGGACATCTACGGAAACCGCATTGTGATGTTCGCACCGCTGTATCTGTCAAATTACTGTGTCAATGGCTGTGTCTACTGCCCTTATCATTGTACGAACAAGCACATCGCGCGAAAAAAACTGACACAGGAGGATATAAAAAAGGAAGTAATCGCGCTTCAGGACATGGGTCATAAACGGCTGGCCATCGAATCGGGGGAAGACCCTGTCAACAACCCCATTGAATATATTTTGGAGAGCATAAAAACCATTTACAGTATCCAGCACAAGAACGGTGTAATCCGAAGGGTAAATGTCAATATTGCCGCCACAACTGTGGAAAATTATAAAAAGCTCAGAGGTGCCGGAATCGGGACTTACATTCTGTTTCAAGAGACTTATCATAAAAAAAGCTATGAGGCACTGCATCCTTCCGGTCCCAAGCACAATTATGCCTGGCACACGGAAGCCATGGACCGCGCTATGGAAGGCGGGATCGATGACGTTGGGCTCGGTGTTTTATTCGGGCTGGAATTATACCGCTATGACTTTGTCGGTCTGCTTATGCATGCGGAGCATCTGGAAGCTGCATGCGGCGTAGGTCCGCATACAATCAGCGTACCTCGTATCCGCCATGCTGACGATATCGATGCCGATTCCTTTGAAAACGGCATCAGCGATGATACTTTTGCAAAGGTTGTCGCCTGCATCCGCCTTGCCGTCCCTTACACGGGCATGATCGTCTCAACAAGAGAAAGCCAAAGCTGCCGTGAACGCGTTTTACATCTTGGCATCTCACAGATCAGCGGCGGATCCAGAACCAGCGTGGGCGGTTATCAAGAACCCGAACCGGAGAATGAAAATTCAGCACAGTTTGACGTTATGGATACAAGGAATCTGGATGAGGTAGTTCAATGGCTTATGACCCTCGGATATATCCCAAGCTTCTGTACAGCCTGCTACCGTGAGGGCCGGACCGGGGATCGTTTTATGGCCTTGAGTAAAAACGGGGAAATACAAAACTGCTGTCATCCTAACGCATTGATGACCCTGAAGGAATACATCGAAGACTATGCTTTGCCTGAAACAAAAGCGCTCGGAGAACAGTTGATCCATAATGAATTGGTAAATATCCCAAGGGAAAAGGTTAGAAATATCGTAATTGATAATCTTGAGAAGATCCAAAACGGCAGCCGGGATTTTAGATTATAACAAAGCAAAGATTCCCTGCCTGTTTAAACTCACAGATGCAAGAAAAAATTTCTACAGTCGGATTTTTTCTGCTTAAGCGTTATAGCGTAAAGGAAAGGTAGGTTTCTATGGGATTAAACAATACACCCGCTTCTGACAGAATCCATATCGGTTTTTTCGGGAAGCGTAACGCCGGAAAATCCAGCGTTATAAATGCAGTTACGGGACAGAATCTGTCTATTGTCTCCGAGGTGAAGGGGACCACTACAGACCCTGTTTACAAGGCAATGGAGCTGCTACCTCTTGGACCCGTGATGATGATCGATACACCAGGGCTGGACGATGAAGGCTCCCTTGGACATATGCGGATGCAAAAAAGCTATCAGGTATTGAACAAGACGGATATCGCTGTTCTTGTTGTAGACGGCTTGATCGGTATTTCTGAAGAGGATCGCGCCATTATTTCCCGATTCCGTCAGAAGAATATACCTTATATAATCGTCTTTAATAAGCTGGATATTGCCGATCGCTCCGCCTCCTTTCCCGTAGACTTTCCTGCAGAAAAAAACCTTTGGGTAAGCAGTGTAACCGGAGAAAATATCCATGAATTAAAAAATCTCATTGCGAGTCAGGTTCATACCGGACAGTCAAAATATCCTATCGTGTCAGATCTGATAAAGCCGCGTGACCTTGTCATTTTGGTGGTACCTATAGATTCTTCAGCACCAAAAGGACGTTTGATCCTTCCGCAGCAGCAAACTATTCGCGACATTTTAGAATCTGATGGAGCTGCGATCGTAATCAAGGAAACTCAGTTGAAGTCAACGCTTGAAAGCTTGGCAGCCACTCCAAGCATCGTCATTACCGATAGTCAGGTTTTTGATAAAGTGGCTTCAGAAATACCTGAGGATATCCCTTTGACCTCCTTTTCTATTTTATTCGCCCGTCACAAGGGGGATTTGGCGCTTGCTGTGAAAGGAGCCGCCTCCATTGAAGAATTAAACGACGGAGATACTATTCTGATTTCTGAAGGCTGTACTCACCATCGCCAGTGCGAGGATATCGGAACGATCAAGCTGCCCCGATGGCTGAATCAATATACAAAGAAGGATCTGCATTTTAAATTTACCAGTGGTATGGAGTTCCCTGAGGATTTGTCGCAGTATAAGCTGGTTGTCCACTGCGGCGGATGTATGCTAAATGCAAGGGAAATGAAATACCGGCTTCAATGCTCAAATGATAAGAATACGCCGATAACAAACTACGGAATCCTGATCGCCTATATGCAGGGGATTCTGGATCGGTGCATTTCGCCTTTTCAGATTTAAATGTTGACATTGAACAATTATCAATATATTATGTACATGTGGTAGTTTTTTTCTTTGCCACCTCAACATATTGTGTTTTAAACACATTAAAATACTGAGACTTTTGGAGGTGATAATTGTGCTGAAACAAATCATTAAACGTGATCGCTCTATCGTTCTTTTCAAGAAAGAAAAAATTGTTCTGGCAATATTCAAGGCTGCAAAAGCTGTTGGCGGAAATGATTTTGCGACATCAGAAAAGCTGGCGGATGAAGTCGTAAAAATTGCGGACCTTCGTTTTCCGGAAGGAATTGCTGAAGTTGAAGCTGTCCAGGATATCGTTGAAAAGGTTTTAATAGAAAATGGGCATGCCAAAACGGCAAAAGCATATATCCTATACCGTGAAAAAAGGCGTTCCGCTCGTGAATCAAATGCCCTGATCGGAGCAACCATCAATATGTTTACAGACTATCTGAATGATTCCGATTGGCAGGTCAATGAAAATGCAAACACGCAAAAATCTATCAATGGACTGAATAACTATGTGCGTGAAGCCTTTACACAAAATTACTGGCTTCATGAAATTTACACTGAAGATATTAGAGGAGCCCATATTTCAGGTGATCTGCACATTCATGACCTTGGGTTCTTCGGACCATACTGTGCCGGTTGGGATTTAAGACAGATTTTAATGAATGGTTTTGGCGGCGTTTCGGGCAAAGTGGAATCCAGCGCGCCAAAACATCTGAGAACATTTTTAGGGCAAATCGTGAACTCTACGTTTACCACTCAAGGGGAAACTGCAGGAGCCCAGGCATGGTCTTCTATTGATACCTACTGTGCTCCATTCATATATTATGATAAATTGGATTATAAAATGGTAAAACAAGCGATTCAGGAGTTCATCTTTAATCTTAATGTTCCGACCCGTGTTGGATTTCAATGCCCTTTTTCAAATCTCACCTTTGATCTTGTGCCGCCCAGCACTTTGAGAAATGAACATGCCATCGTCGGCGGTCAATTAATGGATAAAACCTATGGAGAGTTCCAGAAGGAAATGGATCTGTTTAACATAGCATATTGCGATGTTATGATGGAGGGCGATAAAAAGGGCAGGGTTTTCACCTTCCCCATACCAACTATCAATATAACTAAAGATTTCGACTGGAACAGCACGGTCGCTGAAAAAATTATGGAGATTACCTGTAAGTACGGAATCCCATATTTCTCAAACTATATTAATTCAGACCTTTCACCTGAGGATGCTCTTTCAATGTGCTGTCGTCTTAGGTTGGATACTTCTGAATTAAGAAAGAGAGGCGGAGGCCTGTTCGGTTCCAACCCGCTTACCGGATCCATTGGCGTTGTAACGATCAATTTGCCAAGGCTTGCGTATATTTCAACAAGCGAATCTGAATTCCGTACGAGATTATGGCAGCAGATGAACCTTGCCAGAAACAGCCTTGAAATGAAACGAAAGGTCGTTGAGGAACAGACCGACAAAGGGCTTTATCCATATTCCGCCAATTATTTAAAGGGGATCAAAGAGCGAACAGGCGTTTATTGGTTCAACCATTTTAATACTATCGGTCTGATTGGAATGAATGAGGCCTGTCAGAATCTTTTGGGTCCTGAATTTGATTTGACAACACAAGAGGGTCAGGATTTTGCAATCAGAACCGTTACATATATGAGGGATGTCATAAAGGATATCCAGGAAGAAACCGGACATTATTACAATCTGGAAGCAACCCCCGCCGAAGGAACCAGCTACCGTCTTGCAGAAAAGGACAAGAGAAAATATCCGGACATAATAACTGCGGGAGAAGATGTACCATACTATACCAATTCATCACAGCTTCCTGTGGGCTACACAGATGATATCTTTGAGACACTGGATCTGCAGGACGGACTACAGTCGCTATATACAGGAGGGACAGTTCTTCATCTGTATCTGGGAGAAGAGATCAAGGATGTCAGCGCCGCCAAGAAGCTGTTACAAAAAGCCTTTACTAATTATAAGCTGCCATATATTTCACTGACACCGACATTCTCCATCTGCAACAACCATGGATATTTCTCAGGTGAGCATTTCTCCTGCCCAAGCTGCGGGAGCACAACGGAAGTATGGAGCCGTGTAGTCGGGTATCTGCGGCCAGTTCAAAATTATAACAAAGGAAAGAAGGAAGAATATAGACAGCGCGTCAAATATGTTATAAAGGATGATGAAAAACAGGCAGAAAAGATTCATTCAAATCAAGCACTATAGCAGTGAAATATACAAACCAAAGCCTGATTTCATTATTTTCGTGCATCATTTGCTTCACAAAATTGTGTGAGGCAATATAGTAAAGGAGCTGATTTGTATGAACATATCCGGCATAATAAGGAGTTCTTTGATTGACTTTCCCGGTTTGGTGTCTTGTGTGCTGTTTGTCCCTGGCTGCAATTACTCCTGCTTTTATTGCCATAACCGTTCTCTGATCGATGGCAGCTATATTTTGATGACACCACAATCAGTAAAGGATTTTCTTCAAAAACGTGCAAGCCTTCTTGACGGTGTAGTTATCTCCGGCGGAGAACCGACACTTCAAGAAGGCTTGATTCCTTTTATTCAGATGATTCGGAACCTTGGTTATCAGGTCAAGCTTGATACCAACGGTTCTCGTCCGGAAATAATAAAGGCACTCCTCAAATGGCAGCTTTGTGATTATTATGCTGTGGATTACAAGGCGCCTGCAAAGCAATACCCCAAGATCTGCGGCAGGGGAGCCAACGCTCTGAAGGTTATCGAAACCATCAAACTGCTTTCTGAAAGCAATGTTCCCTTTGAGGTTAGAACCACCGTGATTCCTCAGCTGGGGAAAGATGATTTGCTTATAATATCAAAGGAAATTCCTGTCGTTCCCCGCTATGTCCTGAACCGGTATAAGGCGCCGGACAAATACCTGCCTCAGGATGAAGAAAAAATACGGTCAAAACCGTATTCTCAAGAGGAAATTAACTTCATTGCAGATAGCTTAAAAAACTTTCAGCCTAACATAACAAAATGAATTCTTTTATATATCCTTTAATGGCGCTCCGCATTTGGGGCAGAAGTTCACGTCCAACTTAACATTCCTAAGGGTAATCTTCTGCTTTGGCCGATACGCACATAGGATGGAGCTGCATGACTTTTCGTCAAATCCGATAAATACCTGATCGGGACGCGCAAACTGATTCTCGATGCAACTACAGTTGAATTTTTTCATATCCATTTCTCCTTAAGATTTATGGATATTATTATGCTATCTATTCTGCTTAAATATTCTATTTTCTCCCGAATATAAAATAAACACCTATGCCGACTAATAATAAGGCTAGATATATTTCCTCCGGAATCCAGTGAACATAACTCCTGAGAATAATAATTATACCAAACACGATCAGTATAACGCCCAGTGTATAGAGACCACCCCGGGTGTTTTTTCCCACTTTTTCCTGTGCCCCTTCCTCCGCCAGCTCTTCATTATTCAGCCCTTCCTCTGTTCTTGCATAGGTCCTCTCAACTGGTCTGTGCACTGGATTGACTGGTATGATAATCGCAGCAATTATATATGCGATCAGACCTGTTCCGGCCATAAGGATAAACACAACCCATAAAATTCGGATAATAACCGGATCTACCGCGAAATATTCACCTATCCCCCCACATACTCCTGTAATTACCTTATCGTTTGATGATTTATATAACTTTTTCTCCATTTTTCTTATCCCGCCTTTTATATCTATGAGAGGGAACAAGAGGACGTAACAATCAAGGAACGTCCCCAAATGACATATTTATACTCTTAATATACTCTGTTTAAACTGTCTGCTCGATTTCCTGTTGAAGCTCTGCAATGTCTTCCGCCCATCGTTGAATTGCAAACTTATCATTTTTTTCTTGCGCCTTCTTGAGTGCCTGCTTGTACGACAATAACTTAAATTGCATTATTCGCCGCTTTTCCATGGCATCCACCTCCTTATACTACATATAGTATACCATACTTTCATGATTTATACAAATATCAGGAGGAACCTTTCTGTGAAGCCGGGCAGCGACAAAGAAAATTGGTTTTTCATCATTTTTTCTGCCATTTATTATAAAGCACAAGATCTTCGATTTTCTTCCGCTTTGTCGGATAACCATTATCCGCCGGATATCCAATCGGTACCATAGCAAAAACCTTATACTCTTCAGGAATTTCTAATACTCTTTTTACTTCATCTGCTCTGAAAGCGCCCAGCCAGCACATCCCTAAACCGAGCTCTTCAGCTTCAAGCAACATGAAGGACATAGGTATCGCACAATCGATTGGACCAACAGGCTCTCCGCATAGCATTATACGTTTATTATTATAACACATTACCAACACAACAGGAGCCTCGGCTAAAAACTTCCTGCCGTCATACGCGAAAGCCAACTCATTTTTTAGATCGTCATCTGTCACAAGGACCATTTTAAAGTCCTGTTCCACTCTGGCTCCGGGAGCTAAGCGTGCTGATTCAAGCAGCTTAAACAGTTTCTCTTCCTCAATTGGCTTCGGAAGAAAGCTTCGTATACTTCTCCTGGATTTAATTGCTTCACTAACATTCATTATTATATCCTCCTTTATTACCGCATTGATCGTGTGTGAGTCAGATAATACTATTATAACCTATTTATCCCCATACTTCTTTATCGCTCGGAATATGAGCATCTTTTACAAAATAGGCTATTCTGGAAACATTCATCAGATGTTTATAATCCAAATTTTCTGATATTGAGTTATTTCCCCATGAGCCGCAGCCCAGTGTGTTTGTGGGCGCTAAGTTATTATTATAACTTCCGGCGCCGGCTATTGCACAAACCTGGTTTACCACGAATCTGGAAACACTGAGCTCTTCAGCAACATATTCAATATGCTGCGTGTCGTTTGAGTGAATGGATACGGAATGTCCCTTACCTTCCCTCTCAAGATTTGCTCTGGCAATTTCTACTGCATCTTCAAATTTATCATATTTATATGCACTAATGCAAGGGCACATCTTTTCTTTTGCGAGAACATCCTTCATTCCAAAGCCTGATGCTTCCAAAACAATTATTCTAATATCATCAGGAACATTTACACCTGCGAGTACCCCGATTTTCTGAGCGGATTGCCCTACTACATGCCTGCTGAGGATTCCATTTTCATCAAACAGGGCTTTTCTAAACTTTTCAATCATGTCTGCATCTTTCACTACCAAAGCTTTATTGGCAGAAAAAAGTTCCATAATCTCATCATACTTTTCTTTCGGGCACATAACTGATTGATCGGCTGTACAGAGAATGCCGTTGTCAAATACCCTTCCTTCAATAATCTTTGGAATCGCTTCAGCATAATCAATATTCCTGTCAAGAATAGTCTGTACATTACCTGTTCCAACTCCCAGCGCGGGTTTTCCTGAGCTGTAAACAGCTTTGACCATTCCCATACCGCCGGTTGCAATTACGACGTCAACAGCCTTCATTAAAGCTGTTGTAACCTCCAGGCTAGGCTCAGGCAAGACCTGGATCAAATCCTCGGGTAATCCTATTTTCTTAAGTTCGCCTCTCATTAATTCTGCTGCCATGTCAGAACAGCCCTTTGCCCTTGGGTGCGGCGCTAGAATGATTGAATTTCCGCACTTCAATGAAAACATAGAATTACTCATCGATGTAACAACAGGATTAGTCGTAGGTGTGATCGCTCCTACGACTCCCATTGGCTTTGCAACCAAAGTTATACCGGTTGTCTCGTCCCTTTCCAAAATTCCTCTGGATTTCTTTCCGATCAGATGGTTCAGGATCAATTTTGGTTTATTCGTATGTTTGGAGATTTTATCGGTAACATTTCCCATCCCCGTTTCATTTACTGCAAATTCCGCAAGCATTACTGCATTGTCAACAATAACTCGTGCAATAACCTTTACTGCTTTGTCGACTTCTTCCTGGCTCTTCTTTTCAAATATAGCCTGTGCATCCCTTGCTCTTTTTATATATTCGTTGATTAAGTTTTGAGCTTCCATTTATAAATCCTCCTTTTTTCATAAGCATTTTGCATACATACACATTTATGAAACTTCTATTTTTATGTTTCAATTTCTCCTCCTCCAATGCTGACCCTATTTTTGGGAGCATATTGAGAAGTCAAATCTTGTATCCGCTTCAGGATCGGTGATCTAACGTCCATCATATCCATTTTTTCCAATTCGTAGTCTTCACCTATCATGGAATATTTAGACTCACCCAAATTATGATACGGCAGAAGGTTTATCTCCGGATAACCCGGCAAATCACTGACAAATTTTGCAATTGCGATAGTGGTTTCATCGTCATCGTTGATACCTGCTATAATCGGTCTTCTTATTATGATTTTAGGAGTTCCATTCTCTACCGACATTTCGCACAGCTTCTTAATGTTATCAAGTATCAATTCATTTGAAACGCCCGTATATTTGATATGCTTTTCATTGTCTATGTGTTTCAAATCGACAAAAACAAGGTCACATTGATTTGCCAGAGCTTTCAAGTGCTCCCATGCCCCATATGCAGAGGTTTCTATTGCTGTATTCATAAACAAACAACTACGGCATCTTTTTAACAGTTCAACTGCCTTCTCATACTGTTGCAGGACTTCCCCGCCGGAAAGAGTGAGGCCCCCCTTCGATCTTCTGTAAAAAGCTGAATCTTTTTTGATTCTCTCATATAATTCGTCTATTGAGACCTTTTCTCCTATGATTTTTCTAGCCTTAGCCGGGCATACAGGAACGCATTTTCCGCAGGCGTTACATTTATCAAAATCTACAACAATCTTACCATCTATTAACTGATTGCATCCCAGAGGACATGCTTTTATACAGGCTTCGCAACGTATACATTTATTCTCATTAAAAGCTAATTGTGGTTTTGCAGCCAATCCGAAAGGATTGCTGCACCACTTACAGCGCAATGGACAACCTTTAAAAAAAACTATGGTTCTAATTCCGGGACCATCTTCATTTCGGTAATGCCCTATATCAAAAATGTTAATTTCATTACTATCCATGGCTTCCCTTCTTCTTTATTTTAAAACACTCTGCCTAATTGATTATGCAATAAATAAGCTCTGTTACACAGAGCTTATTTATATTATTATCAGGTGCTTTAAAACATATGCTCGGTTCTATTGATAACATCTTCCTGGCAGCGACGGCTCAAATCTGTCCAATATACACTGTATCCTGCAATTCTAACCATAAGGGTCGGATATTTCTCCGGATGTTCCAAGGCGTCAATTAAAACTGCTTTGTCAACCGTGTTAAACTGTACATGATATACGCCGTAATCATTCAGCATAGTTCTTACCAGATTTGCAAAATTATTTATCCCTGCCGCCTTGTATTCGGGTTCATAATAAGTTGCATCCGGTGTATTCAATATCGGTACCATAGTCATTCTCCTTTCAATAAATTATGAGCTATATAAAGGCAGTTACTTCCTGGCAATCAACTCTGAATTGCTGATCCACATATTCAGAAGTGTTCCGTTAGTATAAATAGGGTAGTTAAGCTTTCCATAGCTTCTTGCCGCAAATGTTGGTCCATGGGTATCTGCCTGCTGAGTTGCAGACATGGTATCCGCAAGAGGATGGCCTGCCAATCTTCCATTCGGAGTAGGACCTGTCATTGCGCCAAAGCCAATATGTGCCTGTACCATCTGCACAGCTGGATCACAATAACTGCCGCGGTAATTTTTCAGGCTTCTGGTAGTATTTGCAAAGAATGTCCAAAGTTCCGCCGCATCATTATCGACATAATCGTTATCATTGCCATATTTGGGAGCTGCCAAAAGCTTGGCTCTGAGATCTTCGTATCCTTCAAAATTAGCATCAATTGCTGCTTTTAAATCTTCGATTGTATATGCTTTATCTTCATAGATAACTTTCTTAACAGCTGCTACAGAATCTGCCAGCGTTCCAAATCCCACGACCTGGATAGTCGGTCCCACGTTACATAATGCCCCGCCTGCAGCGGCATCAATACCTTTCTCTACTGCTCCTCTGGTTAGAAGTGTATAGGTTGGAAGCTGGAATTGCTCTGCAAGGATCTTTTCAGCAATGATCGCATTTTTATGTGCGGCTTTAATTGCCCATTCTATTTGATCTTTCACTGCTTTAAAATAGTCCTCATAGGTTTTGTACTGAGACAAATCTCCTCCGTCGAACGACAAAAGCTTTCCTGCACCGTATCCGTCTACACCCTCGGGCTTGACCCCATGAGTTAGAACGAGAGTCGGCGCATATCCTACATTTATGATGCAGGAATCCGTATGCCCATACTGATATCCCATTACACCAGGTTCAACGCATCCGATCGGCGAGCCCCATTCCAGTATCTGTTCAATTGTGTAAGGACTCTTTCCGTATAAACCGCCGGTTCTGTTTTCAAGCATTCCTATCATAGATTCAACATTAAAGAAAGAAGGATGTCCCATACCCTCTGCTGCCAGCTTTACTGCTTCAAGCAGTAAATCATCCGGGGTTTTCTGATGCAACAATAAGCTGACCGATGGAGCTGTTGTCTTCACATATCTCATGGCGCGCAGACAAAGGTATGATAGCTCATTGGATGCATCGCGTCTATTTATGTCTATTCCGCCTACATCAACATGAGGATACCTGTAATACCCTCCAAAATAATACGCCAGTCCTGTGGATTGAAACCATGGATTTGAAGTGGTTTTAATGTATAGCTCTTCGATAAACTCCATGGCCAGTTCAGGTGTTAATGTCCCGTCTTCAATTCCTTTTTTATAAAATGGATACATATACTGATCAAATCGTCCATATGATACCGACGGTCCTGCACCTTCAATAAACAACATGCAGAAAATCAGCCAAACCACCTCTATAGCCTCATAGAAGTTCCGAGGCGGATTCCAGGGAACATGCCGCATGCATTCTTCCATCTCAAGCAGTTCTTTTTTACGTATTGGATCATTTTCATGTCGTGCCATTTCTGCGGCAGTATCAGCATAATTATCAGCTAATTGTTTTATTCCCAATAAAACTTCCATTAAACCTTCATAGAATTCTTTTTTGTCGATACTCGCGGGATCTTGCGGATCCAGTTCTTCCAGACACTTCTTTGCCGTTTCATACTGTCCGGCAAAACCGTGCTCCATCAGATAAGGATAATCGGGCAGAAAATGTGAGCCGTGGGATGTAATGTAGTTGACAATATCAGCAAAGCCGCCTGCCTGCATTTTATTCACTTCATCTTCGTTAAGATATTGCGCCCACAAGCTTGTCAGTGTTTTATCTTTCCAGTATGGAATCAGCTCTTCCCGCAGTTCTTTTTTATCTGCTTCAGAAATCTGGAAAGGATCATAGGGACGTATTTCCATATTATCAAGATCGTCCGCCAACCAATGAGCATGCATTTCTATTGCAATTTGGACACCTCTGATTCTTGAGGCCGGCCAGCCTGCCAAGCGCTCATGATTATAAATTATAGGTTTCATTGTTCTGTATAATTCCGCGGAAGCTTTATACCTTCTTCGGATTTGAGGCTGTCCCTCTGTTTCCTTATATACTTTTGTTAATACCCTGGCTCTGAATATATCGCCATTAGGTCTTTCAGCATGCAGCATGCCGTTTAATTCCTGTATTCTTTTCGTGCTGCCTACTTTTGCAATTTTACCATCACGAATCTCAAGACCCATCTTTGCACCGGCTGATTCTGACATGATATGCACCTCCTATTTGATTAGATGACTGAAGTAAGCTATATGAGTACCGTAAACAGCGGGCAGTCATCTCCGCCCCCGCATGTAGCCATCGAGTCAGGTAATCGTTAAAGCTTGTATAATATATTATTATAGTTTATAATAACAATTACTATACTCACAAATTTATAACGCAAGTTTTATGCCATGAGATCATGTCCTTTTATCAGATTTAGTAATATTGTTAAGTTTCAATACCTTTTATAGATATTTGCAGCCTGAGTAATGGCTCCGAAGAAATTAAAGCAAAAAGGTGTGTTGCTGTTTAGAAACACTTGTGGAATTATTGCTACTGGCTTTTCATTGAAAATAATGTCGAATGATCGTAATAAATTATATGTGGAGGCATACATATGAAGAATAGTAAACAAACAATGCCTGAGACATCCTCTCTAAAAGCTCCCGGATCGTTAAAAAATAATGTCACCGATCAATCCGCCATGATTTTATCTGTATTGGATAATATTGATATGGCAATAGTCGCAGTTGATAATGAGGGTATGATTTTTTATGCAAACGAAAACTATGCGGTTCATATCGGCAAACATCTGCGCGACATACTTGGCAGAAAATTGCAGAACGTATATGAAGGCTCGACTACAATAACCGCTCTGAAAACAGAAAAAAAAGTTGTTGTTGAAAAAAAGGTATGCCCTGTTGATAACACAAAATATGTAACCGGAATCGCCAGTCCGATTTTTGACGGTAATGAACTAAAGGGTGCTTTTTCTTTATATATGGATATTCCGTCTGAAGGAATAAAGCTGGAGAATTCCACACAAACTTTTTTCTCAAATTATGTAAGGCAAAAATTATACGACTCCGCGAAAGAGTTAGAAAAATACAACATTATTGGGCAAAGCGCTTCCTTTCTTCAAATTATCGAAAAAGCCTCTATTATTGCAGAAACTAACGTGCCGGTTATGATCCGCGGAGAAAACGGGGCAGGCAAAGAAGTAATAGCAAAATATATACATCGTAAAAGCAAAAGGTGTGATAAGCCTTTCATTGTTATTAATTGTGCGGCTATTCCCGAAAATCTTGTTGAGAGTGAGCTCTTCGGATATGAGGGCGGCTCCTTTACCGGAGCGAAAGCAGGGGGAAAAATCGGGAAATTCGAGTTGGCTAATGGCGGAACGTTATTTCTGGATGAGATAGGGGATATGCCTCTTATTATGCAGTCTAAATTACTGCGTGCAATTCAAGAAAGCGAAGTTGAAAAAATTGGAAGCGAGAGGCCGGTGAGTATTGACGTTAGACTCATATCTGCAACAAATCAGCCATTAGAGCAAATGATCACGGAGAAAAAATTCCGCGAAGATCTCTATTATAGAATAAACTCATTTTCTCTGCATATACCGCCGCTCCGAGAAAGAAAAGAGGATATAACTCTACTGATTGAGTATTATCTCAATTTATTTAATAAAAAATATGATAGAAATGTGCAGTTGTCACCCGAAGCGATTTCTCATATTTATAATTACAGTTGGCCGGGTAATATCCGCGAAATTAGAAATTGTTTGGAAAATGCAGTCATCATGTGTGAAAATGACGATTGTGATGAATCTGTGACAATGAATTATCTGAATCAATCCTATGATATAAAAAAACCGCAAACAATTTCAGAAGCACATGACATTAAGATTCTCAGCCAGGTAGTTGCGGATGCTGAAAAAAACGCGATCATAGAAGCTTTAGAAATAGCGAATAATAACAAAACAGAAGCGATGCGAATGCTCGGTTTAAGCCGGAAAACATTTTATCGAAAGATGAATGAATATAAGTTGTTATAACGCATCTGCAGAAAGCGCCTTACATTAAACAACGAATAACAAAAACGCAGACTATTGATCCGTCTGCGTTTTTGCTGTTTTATCTTAGTTAATCTTGATTTTATAATACTATGATCAATTTACCTTCCCGGTGTCCGCAGGCTCCTCTACCTCGTCCAGGTTGCAGGCCTTTAAGCTGACAAGTGAAAAGTCTCTCCTAAATCTCGGTCCATTTGTTTCTCTTGTAAACAAAAGTGTGATAATGAAGGCCAGCAACATCATGCCTGCCATTACATACAACCCTGCATAGTATCCGGAGGCTGTCTGCCAGCCACCAGCAGCATCTATAAGAGATCCTATGACGAAGGTGGCAACTCCGCCGCCGAAATACATACCGAAAACAACTAAAGAGTTACCCATGACAACTCCGCCTTTTTCGGAAGAAACAGCAATGAATTTGTAAATCATCGCATATACGGCATTAAGCGCAAATCCCATAAACAACTGAAGGATTATAAGGAGAGTAAGGGATATGCCGGCAAACTGCATTAATACGAATGCGACGACCAACCACATAGTACAAATCAAAAGCGCCGTCTTTGATCCGATTCTATCGGAGATTCCGCCCCAGAATACCTGGCCTAATCCTCCTGTAATGGTGAATACTACACTTAAGCTGGCTGCAAGTGCCGGGTCAAAGTTCCCAACAAATGTTATATATGGCGTCAGCCAGAAGTTAATTCCGGAATAGCAGAACAGACAGCAAAAAGAGACAAGTACAATGATTGAAATGTTTGGATTCTTGAGGCTTCTCCCTAGCAACCCCGGTGCAGGAGTAAAGCCCGCATCAGCAGAATCCTGACCAAGCTGGGTAGTAAATCCGCTTTTGTCTGCATTATCATGGAATCTATTAAAATTTCTGGGTCCTGACCATTTATAGTAGAATGCCCAGATGATATACCCGATAATGGGGAATATCAGGAAAACATATCTCCAGACTTCATCACCGAAAGTACGGAGATAGAATGTAACTATGATTCCTCCTATAAGTGTTCCCCATGGATAACCGGTATGATGCAAACCAACAAAGAACCCACTCTTTTCTTTTGGCGACCATTCCATCATCATCCCAACTTCACAAGCTTCGCCAGCACCGCTGGTAAGACCTCTTATCACATTCAGCGCAAAGAAAACTGCGAACACTCCAGCAATCGCCTGGAATCCGCAAAGAAGAGTAGCAGTTAAGTAAACAGATGCCAATACAAAAGATCGTTTCTTTCTGGCCCAGCCGCTTCCTCCTTTGTCTGCCCAAGCTCCTAAAGGAATTGCTCCAGCAGCAAGTCCGAATAAAGCAAAGGTCTGAAGCAGCCCAAACGTCGTTGCACTGATTCCATATTCTTCAATGATATATGGAGAGATTCTGTTAAGCAGTTCTCTTATATTTGCGTTGACGGCATAGATTATCCAAAGAAACCCCCATGCTGTCCATGTTTGAGGCGGAACTCTTTTAATGATCTTTTCGCTCATATAAATAACCTCCAATTAAATATCAAAAAATACAAACATCAAATAATACAAAGTCTAATTCAGCATACCTCGAAATCTCATTATTCACCTCCCATACATTCCGAAACATCCTTCTTAAAATAATAGAGTGATAAGTGATTTCAAATAATTTCATTTACAAATATATTAATAGCAATTTTTATGCCAATAACAACCAATAACAAAAGGCCTGGTATTTTAGCTTTTTTAAAAGTTTTTACCGATACAGTCAGATTACTATCAAGGCTTACAGTGTATTCCATGACACATAGTTTGACCGCTTTTGTTTCCTAAATGCCACTGTGGGTAAGCCGGAGACCGAGAGATGATTGGCTGCCCGGCCTTTGGCCTAGCCCTGCCTCTTCAGCCAATATCTCTCGGTCTCCAGCTTACCCATTTGCTTATGTTAAAAATTTGCATTATTGTTCATTCCATGTTAAAATTATTATGTTCAGTACTGCATTTTTTTATCCACATTGAATAACGAAAGTTTAAAATGCAATACTACATATAATTAGGTCTTAAATCAATAACTGGTATCCCAGTTTGTAAGCCCTGGTTATCTGTTCCAAATCTTCACCGTTATCGGCGAAGTAAAGTAGAAAGGAGTAATTATGGCTATATTAAATGCAGAAAAACGAAATGAAAGCTTAAAAGGAAAACAACTTAGAAAGCAAGGATTTATTCCCGCAGTCATATATGGAAAAGACCTGGAAGAATCTTTGATGATCCAATTCCCTCAAAATGAGATCAAAAGGTTTCTAAAGACGAATACTACAGGAAGCAAGGTTGAATTAGATCTGGGTGACAAAAAATATAAAACGCTTTTAAAAGATATCACATACGTTCCGGTCGTCAACGAGCCTGAACACCTAAGTTTTCAAACCCTGATAAGCGGTGAAAAAATCACAAGTACCGCACAGATCATTCTTATAAACAAAGAAAAGATTGCTGACACGATACTGCAGTCGGTTCACGAGCTATCCTACAGAGCCTTTCCTGCCGACTTGTTCGACAAAATCGAAATTGACATGGAGGGTAAAGAAACAGGCGACATACTCAGAGTAAGTGATCTTGAAGTCGCACAGAATGAAGCCATTGAAATCAAGACTTCACCGGATAGCATAGTTTTCTCGATTGTAACCCGAAGCAAGGCATCAGATGATGATCAAGGCAAAGGAGAAGAGGAAATCGAAGCGCCGGTTAACGAGGCTGAATAACTCGCATAATAACCTATATATGAACGGCTGTCTTATAATGAGACAGCCGTTTAATTTAAAATGCATACCAATATTTGAACCTCAATCCGCTTAGCTGAATTGAGTTGCGCAAATCACAAGCGAATAGTATTTTTCTTCAAATGTAGACCCCCTTGATGGCAACACTATAGGAGTTTTAGCACCTAATATGCAACCTGCCATTTTTGCACCGGCAAGATAAATAAGAGCCTTATTCAAAATGTTTCCCGTCACTACATTGGGTACAAGCATAATATCCGCATCGCCGGTAACAGGGCTTTCAAAGTCTTTTATTGCCGCAGCCTCCTTGGAAAACGTTAAATCGCAGGAAATAGGTCCTTCTATATAGCAATCCCCGAATTTTCCCTCCAGACTCATCTTTTTGAGCTCTGCCGCATCGACTGTATCAATCATCTTTGGGTTCACGGTTTCTATAGCCGTTACAGCAGCGATTTTAGGACTTCCAACGCTCAAATGGCGAAATAGCTCCAAAGCATTCTCAATAATACCTATTTTCTCTTCTAAAGTAGGATTTATAATCATTCCGCCGTCTGTAAACCCCATGAGCTTATGGTAAGCCGGAATTTCCATAATACACATGTGCGACATAATCCTGCCTTTTCCAATCCCGGTTTCCTTATTGACAACTTCTTTTAAAAGAATTCCTGTCTCCATATTTCCTTTCATCAGGAAATCCGCCTTGCCGTTGCGTATAAGCTCAACGGCTTTAAAAGCCGCATCCCTATCGTTTGATGCTTCAACAATATCTGCATCTTCAGTGGAATGAAAAAGCGCTTCCCCCTTCTCTAATATACTTGCCTTATTTCCTATCAGTATATAATCAAGAACTCCATCTTCATGCGCTTTAAAAACGGCATCCAATACCCGCTCGTCATTGGCAGCAGCCACTGCTACTACTTTTTTCATTTTGTTATCGTTAATATTATTTATTAAATCATAAAAATTTTTATACGCCATTGGTATTTCCTCCAGAAACTAATATGCATTTTTTATTGATTTGAATTATATCACTATTATGGCTCAATTCAAAATTATAAAATCCACCTCATTCGAGATGGATTTTACATATTTCAGAATGCGTCAGCACCGACACTTGTCTGATTATTGGTAAATAGGGCTTGCCGAATGATTCGGGGAAAGGAACATTTCAGTTTTTATAGCCCTTAAAATGATTCTTTAAACTACATCATTATTATGCAGCGCAGTTTACCATTTAATTTCTACGATTGGTTTAATAAGATCAGATGGTTTATCTTTCATGAGAAGAAGGGCATCTTCCATTTTATCAAAACCTTCAAATTTATGAGTGATCAGCTTGCTGGGATCATATTTTCCGGTCTGAACTAAAGAAGCAAGCTTTTCCATTCTATGACGTCCGCCTGGTGTCAAGCCTGCATTGATTCTCTTATGTCCCATGCCAACAGCCCATTCGATTCTTGGTATCTTGATGAATTCGCCGGAGCCAAGGTAATTTACACTACCGATGTTTCCGCCCGGTTTGAGCATCTTAACAGCCTGTGCAAAGGTGTCAACTGTGCCGCCTGCAATAAGGACTTTATCAACCCCAAGTCCGTTTGTCTTTGCCAGAACCTGTTCAACAATATCGCCTTCTTTATAGTTGATTATTTCTGTAGCGCCGTATTCTTTTGCAACTCTTGCGCAATCAGGACGTGAGCCAACTGCATATATATGGGAAGCGCCCATCAGGTTTGCTCCAGCAACAGCATTCAAACCAACAGGACCTATACCGATAGCACAAACTGTATCTCCTAATTTGACTTCCGCAAGCTCCGCAGCATGGAAGCCGGTTGTTGACATGTCTGTAAGCATAACGGCTGATATAGGATCAATGTCGTCAGGGAGAATCGCCAGATTTGCATCCGCTTCATTCACATGGAACAGTTCGCCAAATACACCGTCTTTAAAGTTCGAAAACTTCCAGCCTCCAAGAGCCTCGCCTGAATGCATAGGGAATCCTCTCTGTGAATTAATGTCGCCCCAATCCGGAGTGATAGCCGGAACTATAACTTTGTCACCTTTCTTAAAGTCTTTTACCAGTTCGCCCACTTCCATTACTTCGCCAACTGCTTCATGACCTAAAATCATATCGCTGCGCTCACCAATGGCACCTTCCCAAACTGTATGGATATCCGATGTACATGGTGCTACAACAGTCGGTCTTACCAAAGCATCCAATGGCCCGCATTTTGGAGCCTCTTTTTCTATCCAACCCATCTTCCCGATTCCTAACATTGCTAAACCTTTAATTTTCATAGTTTCCTCCTTGTTTAGATAACATTTTCCTGAATAAAAGGGATTGTTATTGACATTTAATTATCAAGCAAGTGTTGTGCCAAGATTTTTTGCCCTTGATGAAACGTTTGATTTCAAACGTTTGTATTATTTGTATCATTTCAATAATTATTCACAAATGAAAAAATGTTGCATAATGCAACATTTTTCGCAGCGTTCGCTGTTGCGCATTCCGACACTGTGGCAATTTTGCACTATTTGTGTTCGTATTACGTCCTTGTTTATTCCTATATTAGCTTTACCTATTGGATTTAGCAAGTTAATTGTTGTTCTTTATTTGATATTTTTTTATTTTTAAATGTATTGTACTTCTGTTCACTCCTAATATCCTGGATGCCTTGGTTATGTTCCCTTTACATTGATTAAGACAAATCGAAATCGCTTTTTTTTCCAATTCCTCTAAAGTACACATGTCGTATTCCAAATCTCTCCGAATCGTATTATTTGGCGTATGACCCAATTCTGCTCTTTCAAATGCGAATGATGTTTTGCCATCCATGTTAACAATGTTCTCTATACAATTCTCCATTTCCCTTATATTACCGGGCCAAGTATAATTAATGAGTTTTTCATATAAATCT
>JAQWBM010000070.1 GCA_028706405.1 Eubacteriales bacterium | reverse complement strand
AATAGCGTGCATTATGCATTTGATGTGTGGATGACCCGGGAACAACCGGACAAGCCATTTGCAAGATATGCCGATGATGGTATAGCCCACTGCAGAAGGGCTGTTGCACTAACAGCTCCAAAAAACAGCAAAAGGCGGCGACTGGCAGATGCCAGAAGCCGTCTTTTGCCGTAAAATATAGTTGATGCAAACAAATACTTTACACCCAGATTATACGTTTGCCGGGAATGTATATTAACTGGTGATTCCCATGGACATAGGCGAAATGATCCCGGCGGATGATTCGGTGAGACTGCTCAACGCTGTGCTGGAAAGGATGGATTATCAGAAATTGCATGCGGCGTACTCCCGCTTGGGGAGAATCGAGCGATCACCGGAAAGTCTCTTCAAAGTACTGGTTTGTCTGTTTCAAACAAAAAGGAGCGTGTCGCCCTACGTTTTCTAATCAACGTTTTGCGACACGCCCTTTTTTTTATTATATATCATACTCTTCAAATACAACTTTAGAAGCCTTCATTTCATTGGTTGCTGGGTCATATTCATAATATACTCTGAAATCGCCCACAAAGCCCGCTGGAGAATACTGGCCAGCTACAGTGCAATAAATATTTGGCCCTTCTGTCTCGTAGCGAATAATATTTCCAAAATAAATATTCTCATTAGCGGAAACGGGAAGTTCGCGTCTGCACAGATGTGACTCATTGTCGCCTATCTTTATGTCTATTAAAAGTTCGGTGGAGGTTTTGGTTATCGAGGTACGTACCTCTCGGTTGATATAATCCAGTGGATTTTCCACCGGTATTTCTTCAAACGTTTCCATATCCAAAATATGAATTTCGTATTGGGCTACACCAGTACCGGTCCCTTTGCATAAAATCACAACAATTTCATTCTTATCATCATTATTTATATCCAAACATTCAAGCTGAGGGATAAAGGACGGGTTAGCTGTATTTTCCCAATAAAAATACTTTCGTTGCCCGTTGGATTCCAAAATAAAACCTTGGTAGGCCGCTTTGTTGTATTCAAAAGGATACAGGAATACTTTGTTTTGAGAATTGCTGGCGATAGCATGCGGTATTTCAATATCAACCGTATTGGTAGAGCTGTTCCAGTTTATCTGCCCCCCTAGTATTTCCGTAAATTGGCGTAGGGGCACTAATATTGAACCATTTTGGATTATGGGATGGACATTGTTGACAAAATGCAGCGGCTCACCATTAAGGGTCATGGCTGGAACTTGCTCTTCAGCTATTGCCCAACAAGCTCCAAACGTTGTAAAAACGATTGCGAATAAAACAACAGTAAGCTTCTTAACCATATTCAACATCCTTTCTGTTTATGGAATACTTTACTTTCAATAAGATAAGACAATAATCACGGTCTATATGCAACATGTTTTTTGAAAATATTTTAAGGATGCGGTTTACAAATTAACCAATTTTTTATCTTTACTAATAATAAAAACTTTTGAGAATGGAGTAATTTTGTTATGAATAGATATATTTATTTAGATCACGCGGCGACGACATATGTTAAAAAAGAAGTTCTTGCAGAAATGTATCCATACCTCAAGAAATTTTTCGGGAACGCTTCCAGCGTTTATAATCTAGGGAACGAAAGTAAAACAGCTATTGAAAACGCGCGCGCTAAAATAGCCAGTTCCTTAAACTGTCAAGCGGAAGAGATTTTTTTTACATCAGGGGGAACAGAATCTGATAATTGGGCTATTAAAGGAGTTGCTCTAGCAAACCACTCCAGAGGAAACCATATCATTACTTCAGCCATTGAGCATCCTGCGGTAATTCATTCATGTAAGTTTCTGGAACAAAATGGCTTTGAAGTTACCTATCTTCCGGTAAATGAGTACGGAATGATATCAATCGCTCAACTGAAAGCTTCCATTAAGAAAAATACCATTCTTATATCCGTTATGTATGCCAACAATGAAGTCGGAACTATTCAGCCTATCCAAGAAATAGGGCAAATTGCGGAAGAAAAGAATGTATATTTTCATACGGATGCGGTACAAGCAATAGGCCATATAGCTATAGATATCAAAGATCTTAATATAGATTTGCTTTCTCTATCTGCACATAAAATATATGGTCCGAAAGGCATTGGGGCGCTTTTCATTAAGAATCGTACTAATATTGATAAAATTATGCATGGAGGTTCCCAAGAAAAGGACAAGAGAGCCGGAACTGAAAATGTAGCCGGTATTGTGGGGTTTGGAAAGGCAATAGAAATCACCTCCAAGGATATGGATAAGAATAACAAGGTGATTAAAGCGCTGAGGGATCGATTTGTTAATCTAGTATCACAGAAAATACCTGATGTAAGGATAAACGGCCATCCTACCAAAAGGCTTCCTGGCAATGCGAATATTTCATTTGAACTTGTAAATGCAAAAAACCTATTGTCATTTTTAGATGAAAGGGGAATTTATGTTTCCAGTGGTTCCGCATGTAGTTGCGCATCACTGAGGCCATCACATGTACTTTTAGCCATGAACTTACCACAAGAAGTTGCACTTAGCTCATTGAGATTTACATTTGGAAATGAAAATACGGAAAATGATATAGACTTTGTTGTTGACATTTTATCTCAAGCAGTGGAACATATGCGTAAAACTGTAGAATCTAATAATAATTCTTTTGCAAACAATTTTACAAAGTGATTAATAACTTACAGACGATAACGATAGGGCTTTTATACTTAAGTTATATCAAAATTAGCACTAAAGCTAATGCCAAACGGCGGTTCATCATTGATAGCCGCCGTTTTTCTTTGAAAAAAGGGTATGAAGGGATATGTTAATTCTCCACCTTCATGAACAAGTGAATCGGGCTTAGCAGATTCAAGACCATGTCCGGGACTAAGCAGATGGATATTTAACTACATTTATTACAACCGGAAAGGGCTGCACTCCAGCCTCGGCAATATGACCCGTCGGGTACGAGCAGCTTCATGCAAAAGTTTATGAAATGAACTATTATCTTGGTTTCCGGTTCTAATTATAGAGGACAGCTCAAATACACTTTTAAAAATTTTGGAGATTTATTCATTTTTTGTCGTCGATTCTCATTCGATGCTTGTATAATCATAACAAAGGGGGTGATTTAAGTGCTCGTGACAATAATCGCTGCACTGGAAAGTGACGACGATAAGGCATTTATGCTCAATTTATATAAAGACTATTATGGTCTAGTCCGAAAGACCGTTTACAATATTATCCTTGATCCAGACAATGTAGAAGATTTGATCAACGATACATTCATCAAATTAATTGAAAAAATATCTTTGCTTCGAACGCTGGAAAGTTGCAGATTGGCTGCTTATGTTGTCTATACTTCTAGGAGCGTAGCTATTAATCATATAAAACACAAAAGTGTACAGAGAAAGCATGCGTATTATGGAGGAGACACGGATCTAACAGAAAAGATGCCTGACATTGGGAGTTCCATAGAAGAGCGGATTATTCGTCAGGAAGAAGTGAAAGAAATGGAGCGTGCTGTATTGAGGCTTCCGGAGAAGTACAAAGATCTGTTGTATTTCAAATACATACTAGAAATGCATGATAGGGAAATAGCGGAAATTTTACAAATCGATCCGGACAGTGTTCGGCAGTATCTGACCAGAGCCCGGAGAGAAGCCAAAAAGCTCATGGATAAGGAGGTGCATCAACATGCCGAATAACAGTTCGGAACGACTTCGCCAAAAACTTTATGAGGAATATGAAGACAGTCTCTTCAAATTGGTCATGCACGACGTTGCGGAGAAAGAAGGCCAGCTTTTCCTGGAGGAAAAAGAAAAGCTGAAAAACGATCCGGAATTTCTGCCTTCCCAGGAGGCTGTCCAAAAATTTAGTCAGCAACTGGATGCGCAGCTAAAAAAGCCGCGGGCTTATGCCGGAAGGCGGCGCATTTGGCAGGCTTTTAATAGAGCGGCAGTCGCCATGCTGATTGTCCTAGTGGTATTTTTTACCGCTGTGGCCACCGTGGAGGCAGTGCGCGTCAGAGTGTTGAATTTTCTAATGGATATTCAGAAGGAATATACGTCTTTTCAATTAAAGGACAGCAGCAGCGGTCAGGGGGGTGAAAGCATAACCATAGACTGGCGCCAAGCTTATGTCCCGACCTATGTACCGGACGGCTATGAAGTCAGTGCTACATCTCAAAACGAGAATTATAAAAAAATTGAATTTACAAATCCGCAGGGCTCATTGATCACTTATATGGAATTAAGTGCAGGTCACAAGCCCGCAGTGGATACGGAAAACGCTTCCGCCTTTGAAGCAGTCAGTATCAACGGGCATGAAGGAGCGCTGGTGGAGAAAAACTCTCTGGTTACCATCATTTGGGCCATGGATGACCGCATGTTCATGATTCAGGGACAGATAGAGAAAGACATGGCGGTAAAGATGGCCGAGGGAGTGAAATATTTAGATTAACCTTAAAAAATATTCCAAAAAAATAGCGAAATATTGTTGCAAAAGCCTCCTTTGATTGTCTTTCTATTTGGAAGATATTTTAAGGAGGTTGATTTTATGAAAAAAATCATCAGCATGAGTATTCTTGCCTTTTGGATCGTTTTCTTGGCTGTTCCGGCTTACGCGGCTGACGGGACCCAAAACGCAGGGATACAAGGCGTAGTAACGCCTCAATTCACCTACATTGCCGTTTTAATTCCTGGCCTGTCAATCGACTCGTCAGGAAAAGCCACCTGCTCAGGGATGGCTTCTGCTTACAACAGTTCGCATACCATCAATCTGACCGTAGAATTGCAAAAATCCGGCGACTGGAGCACAATCAAGTCATGGTCCGCGACAGCGCCTGGACCCCACATTGCCGATGTATATGAGGATTATTATGTTGTTCGTGGCACCTATCGGGTATGCGCTACTGCTAAAGTTTATAACGCTTCTGGCACGCTGTTGGAAAGTCAATCGTTGTATTCTGATACGGTGGTATATTGAATTAGTTTGTTGTAATTATCATTTGTCAAGTTGGGCGTAGGCTGTAAGGTTTCCAGCCTACGCCCTTTGCATGTTTAATTAAGGATTAAAAAAAATTCTATAAAAAAGTAAAAAAATATTTATATATATGTTGCAAAATCTTCCATTAATTGTCTCTACATAATGAAAGACATTTTAACTTAGATTCGTAAATAAACATCAAAAGTTCAGGCTTATTAAACCAGATTTTTGACTAGTAGGAGTGTGTTTTCTCTGGTTTAGCTTATTGAAAACCAAAAACCGTTGTTTCGGCGGTAAAATAATAATAAACGTAGAATAACTAATAAATGCCAAACGGCGGTTTTGGAATAAGAGAAATCAAAGCCGCCGTTTTCCTTTTTAAAAATGGATTGCGGAGGGTTTAAGTTCTCCCTTCTTAAAGGACACGGTGGCTTAGGAGGTTGCCGCCGTGTTGCTTGCTTTCTCTCGACATTATTTGACGACATTTGATTATTCAAAAAAAGCTTAATTCGTAGAGGGCCTTATTGTGGCCAACAAGGTATCTACACACATTACATAATAAGACGTCTAAACTCTTCTGCCCGATTGGATATTGTTCAGTCGGGCTTTTTTGTGCCTTTTTGCCAATTGTCATTGGAAAAACGCAACAAACAGCCCTTGCCGGTTGGGATAAAGAGTGAAAGGGAAATAGGGACAAGTTTAATTCCCTCCATTTGGAACAGGAAGGAGGTGAACTCTATGGAGCGATCTTCTTCCAATAACAAAGGAAAAACTGTCCAACATCAGTTTGACAGCTTTTGCAGGAAAGTCCTAAAAGGCGAAGCCAGCAATTACCGCAAAGCACTTGCCCGGCGCTTGCAGTACGAAGTGACCTTTTCCGAGCTGTCAGAGAAGGAGTTGAACCAGCTTTATGCTATGGATGAATATGCGACTGATTATTACTTGTTCCAAGTAATGGGCTACGATGTCGAGGTCAAGGACGAGTTGATAGGTGAAGCGTTGGAAGCTCTGCCCGAAAAAAAGCGCAACATTATCCTGCTGTCGTATTTCGTGGACATGTCGGATGCGGAAATTGGGGAACTGATGAACCTTGTGCGCACCACTATCTACCGACATAGGACAAGCTCACTGCAACAAATCAAAAAGTATATGGAGGGAAAAGCCGATGATAAGAAAAAGTCCGAGCCATAAAAATCTGCTGCCTTTTCCCACTATTGTGGCGGCGTCGGCAGGCAACATAGACGCAATCAATGCCGTACTGAAACACTACGAAGGGTATATAGCCGTGTTGTCCACCAGGAGAGGTTATGACCAGAACGGTATCCCCCTCCGGTATGTGGATGAAGAATTGCGCCGCAGATTAGAAATCAAGCTCATTAAAAAAATTCTTGCTTTCAAGGTAGCCTAAGCCTTGCCCGTACGGGAATGTGTCCCCTTTCCACCTTCCCGATGCGGGCTTTTCGTGTTGTTGCCGGTCTATAAAAAGCCCATCGGTTGTCGGTGAGCTTTTGCAGACTGACAAACGCATTTCGCTCTTTGAAAAAGAAAGTGCGGCAAAACACCGCACAGCATAGGGCAAATCGGACACTTTCGATCTATGCCGAGCCGGACCGGCGGGTGGGCCACGACTTCCCAAAGGGAACGAGCGATCACCACCCAGGCCGCAAAATGAGCGTGGCAAGCTTGTGGGGCGAAGACGCATAGACCGGTATAATGATACTTCCGTCCAGCCACAGTCCGAGCGTTAAAAGCGTCGCAGGCAATGGGGACGGCCCGTCAGTATGGGGGGAGGTGAAATTCCTATGAGGACGGTTAGCCGCCGTCCGTCGGATAAGCCCATAACGATAAAAACTGAAATAGAAGTGCAGGTTAAGGGTGCGCCCGTTTGGGTGAACGTGTATGTGAGCCCCCAATTCAAGGCGCATCTTTTTGCTGCACGAATGTAACTGAAAAGGAGGCTGAACTATGGCTAATGCTAAATTGTCACAGGAAAAAGCCTACCGGATCATGCTGAAAGAATACCCCGACGTGCTTGACATCAAGCAAATGTGTGAAATTCTTGGCATTAGCCTTAAGACAGGCTATGGTCTCATACAGGAAAATAAAATCGAGTGTCTTAAGGTTGGGCGGGCCTATAGAATCCCCAAACCTTTTTTATTAAGTTATTTGAGAATCGGCGCGAATAGCGACAGCTAATAAAATGATATTTGCACATTTTACGAGCTTTTTTTATTATGTTACACTCATCCTGTCAACGGCAGGTGAGGTGAGCGAGTAACTTGAAAGGAGGAAATGAGGAACATATGGTACTCACCGAAATGCTGAAAATGGTAGGACTGACCGAAGATGATTTAACCGGAGGCTTCATAACAACAAAGAAAGGTTATTATTACACTGTTCTCAACCGCAAGGATCAGAACGGAAAGCGTAAACCCCTTTGGATTTCAACCGGGCTTCCTGCTATTGAGGAAAACGAAGCGGAAGCCGAAAGCAAATGCCTGGCGGCCAGAATCCAATATTCCCTTGACTTGAAAAACGGCGTGGCTGATAAGGCTGAGAAGACGCTTGCGCATGAAGAGCCTGATGAAGACAATAGCGTTCAGAACGATTCCGATGCAAACCAATCAGCAAATCCCCTATTTGCGGATTTGCTAAAAGAGTGGCTTGCCTTCAGACACCCGGACAACATTGTTGTGGGCGAAGATTTTAATTTTGATAGGAGAATCAAGCTCAATACCTGGGCCGGATATGCAGAGAACATTGAGCGCAACTTATATCCGACCTTCCAGGCTTATGGTTGCACGGTCCGGGAGATCACGCCCGATCTGCTCAAAGGACATTACACTTACCGGCTGAAATCCGGCAAGAAGAAGTCAACGGTTGAAAAGGATTACACCATTATCAACCAAGCATTGAATTATGCCGTTAGCAAAAAAATTATCAGTGTGAATCCGAACAGTGCCATCAGCCTGCACAAAATCGAAAAATACACTGCTGCTATACTCAATTCCGAACAGATGTTGTATTACCTTGAATTTATTGTCGGTGATGTTATTGAAATCCCCATCTTGCTGGGTGGCTTTTACGGAATGCGTCGCAGTGAGTGCGTCGGCGCTAGAGAATGCCAGTTTGATTTCAATTTTAAATTCTTTAGGGCCAATCACACCGTAACTATAGCAAAGATTAATAAAGAAAAGATATACATTCCATCCGACAAGCTCAAAACCGATTTGAGCAACCGTACTTATCCCTTGATTCCTTATGTGGAGGAAAGGATAAAAGCAAAAATAGCGGAGAACAAGGAACTGAGGGAGCTTTGCGGCAACTCCTACAGCAAGGAATGGCTGGGGTATGTATGCGTTCATCCTTTGGGAGAAATCATCGACCCGGGATATATCACCAACAGGCACGCTGATTTACTCAAAAAAGCCGGGTTGCCCCATGTCAGGTTCCATGATCTGCGACATTCGTGCGTAGGGTTATTGCTGGCC
Organism: Eubacteriales bacterium; assembly: GCA_028706405.1. Lineage (GTDB taxonomy): Bacteria > Bacillota > Clostridia > Peptostreptococcales > Anaerovoracaceae > Anoxybacterium. Next base: position 602 of record JAQWBM010000070.1, on the reverse strand, counting down.
AAAGGCGTACCGATGGAACGTATCAGGGATTGGGTTGGCCATAGCGACATTCGTACAACAATTAACCTCTATGGTCATCTGGAATACCAATCCAAGATAGAAACAGCAGAAGTCATGCAGGAATGTTTGCCGCTTAAATTGGTAGGGACCGCTAATCTTTACGATCAGCAGCCCCATGATGGCGGAGGGTTAGGGATTTGAACCCTAGATACCCCAGGGGGTATACCGGTTTTCGAGACCGGCTCCTTAAACCAGACTCGGACAACCCTCCGAATGGTTAACTTATTTTAAAACCCGGATAGAACTTGGATAGAACAACTCAAAAACCTATCCATATTCGAACCCCGAAGGCAGGAAAAACCGCATAAATACAAGGTTTTCGGCTACATGTCTTCCACCTGACGCACTCGATTTCGAGTCGAGCGCCTTCAACCGAACTCAGCCATCTCTCCGTAGACTGGCAAAAAATCTTTTCAGGAGCTCGCTGCACTCCTCTTTTAAAACTCCCCCTTCTACTACAACCTGGTGGTTTAAGGCGGGGGACCTCACAATATCATAGATAGAACCGGCTGAACCCGCCTTCGGATCTGTTACCCCGTAAA
>JAQWBM010000021.1 GCA_028706405.1 Eubacteriales bacterium | reverse complement strand
ATAAAAAATTCCATGACCTTGAACCCAGTTTGAATATGAGTTCAAAATCACGGAATTCCCTTTATATCAAGCACTTTTACACTTTTATTTATCGACCTTTGACAGCAATACTACCGTCTCAACGTGCCCCGTCCACGAAAACATGTCTACCGGCTGCGCTTCTATAAACTGATAACCCTTTTCCCGTAGGATCTTAACATCCCGTGCCAGGGTCGCAGGGTCACAAGAAACATAAACGATACGGTCCGGACCTGCCGCCGCAACCGCATCCAGAAGTATGGGATCGCAGCCTGCTCTCGGCGGATCAAGAATTACAACATCCGCTTTAACGCCCTGTTCCAGAAGCCTTGGTAATTCCTCCTCCGCCTTGCCGCATATGAATTCTGCATTGACTATACGATTGATGACCGCATTTCTATTTGCGTCGATGACTGCGCTCTTTACCGATTCAATTCCTATTACCCTCTTGGCATGAATCGCGCTGTAAAGACCAATGGCGCCAACTCCGCAGTAAAGGTCAAGCACAGTCTCTTCTCCGGTTAAGCAGGCATATTCCAAAACCTTATCAAAAAGCTTCACCATCTGTGTCGGATTGATTTGAAAGAAGGACATAGGGGATATTTCAAAATTTAGCCCTCCTGCCTGTTCTAAAATAGTCGATTTCCCTGCGATTGTAATATTCTGTTCACCCAGGATCTCCGAAGTTTTCTTTTTATTGATATTCAGAATTACGCTTTCCAGTGTAAATTCCACTCCTGTATCCGGATCAGGACTAAGTTCATCTATAGCATCGTCCATTATGTAGACAAGCTTCTCCATGTTTGGTAACCCTTTGCCGTTTATGACCAGAATTGCCATGATCTCGCCGGTTCCAAAGGCAGTTTTTACTATTAAATGGCGGATGAGCCCCTTTCCGGTTTTATTATCATAGGCAGATATGTGATCGGTTTTCATGTATTTCCGCAGGGCTTTTGCCAGTTTTTCCGCCGGTTCCGACTGTATAAGGCACTCGTCACAGTTTATGATTTGATGGCTTTTGGCTCGATAAAAGCCTACCGCCGCCGGCTCTGAAGGTCCATCCTTCAAGCTGGCAGCGCCACCTGCCTCTCTTACTATAAACTGCGCCTTATTTCGATATCTCCAAGGTTTTTCCATACCAATCGTATCATGAACGATTGGATTTTCGATGCCGCCGATACGAATCAGCTTGTCCTCCGCTATCTTTTTCTTAAGTCTCAGCTGTTCTTCATAATTCATGGATTGCAGGGAACAGCCGCCGCAATCCTTTGCGTATCTGCAAGCTGGTTCGATGCGCTGTGCGGACGGTTCCAGTATCTCAACTATCCTGCCAATGGCATAGTTCTTTTTTAGCTTGGTCAGTTCCGCTTTTATTACATCACCGACAACTGCTCCATCCACAAATACCGCCAGTCCCTCGGCTCTGCCGATGCCCTGTCCTTCCGTGCTCATATCTTCAATGGTCAATTCATAACTTTGCCCTTTATTCATCATTCTTTGCTCACTTTCTTTATTAATCAAGGATCAATAAAAAGGTAACGCCAACTCCATTCCTCTGTCACAATTGAAAAAAGGTGACGGCAGCTTCGCCCCTCTGCTTCAATTGGGAAAAGTGACAATACCCCATCCCCTTATCACATCACAATCATAAAAGTTCAAACTCATTTTTATTATACCTGATATATCCCTCGTCCCTCAGTCTGCTTAACTCCCGGGACATGGCACTCCTGTCCACGCTGAGAAAATCCGCAAGTTCGGTTCTGGAAAACGGTATCTTAAACTTATCATTTCCAACCCGTTCCGAATAATCATTAAGATATGTCATCAGCTTTTCTTTTGTTGTTTTACATGAAAGAATCCGCATCTTTTCATTCATAAATATATTCTTTATTGCGATGACCCGCATCATGTTCTGCACAAGAGTATTGTGAAAGTCACATGACGAGCTACAGGTGCCTATGATTTTATCGAATGAGATCCAGACGATCCGGCAGTCTGATGTGGCAATGACAGTGACTGGAATTTCTGCATAACCGGCAGCCACATAGGCTTCTGCAAACAAGTCCGCTTGTTCCAGCTCAGACAAGATGGTCCGGTTGCCTTCCGCATCATCCCTTGTAATCTGGGCATTTCCCTCAGTCAAAATTCCAACAGAAGATACCTTTGTGCCTGCCAAAAGAATCACTTCATTTTTTCTGTATTTACGTTCCGTTGCTCCAAGGCAGCTCAGCATAGCTTCCATATCATTTTCCGAAATATCCTGGAATAATGGAGATTTCATCAAAGTTTTTAAATTATATTTCATAAAATTGCTCCTTTGTTGCAAATGCAACAATGCTTATAATTTGATTTTACTATACTTAAAACAGAAAAGCAAAGATTATTGAAAATTATATATACAGGAGGATCAAAGAAATGATTAGAACTATAATTAATATCGATAAAGAAAAGTGTAACGGTTGTGAGCTATGCGTAAACGCGTGCCATGAGGGCGCCATCGCCATGATAGACGGAAAAGCGGAATTGATCAGAGATGATTACTGCGACGGGCTTGGTAATTGTCTTCCGGTCTGTCCAACAGGCGCTATCACTTTTGTGGAAAGGGAGGCAGCTGCCTTTGATGAAGCCGCTGTTGCAGAGAATATGAAAAATCAAGCTGCCGATCTACAGCAGCATACTCATGGACACATGCAGCCTGACCTTGCCTGCGGATGCCCTGGAAGTCAATCCAGAACTTTCAATCGAGAAAATACAGCACACAACGTCCATTCTGCCGCACCTGCGCAGCCGGTAAGCGTTGAATCCCAGCTGCAGCAGTGGCCGGTGCAGATTCAGCTGGTTCCGGTGAACGCACCATACTTTGATGGCGCAAACCTGTTGATTGCCGCAGACTGCGCTGCCTATGCCTATGCAGATTTTCACAATGGGTTTATCAGAAACAGAATCACACTTATTGGCTGCCCTAAGCTGGACAACGTGGATTACTCAGAAAAGCTGACAGCCATTCTAGCGAATAACGAAATCAAAAGTGTTACTGTTGTTCGCATGGAGGTGCCATGCTGCGGCGGAATTCAGAATGCAATAGTTACGGCATTGAAGAACAGCGGTAAGATGATACCATGGCAGATCGTGACCATTTCAACAGACGGAAGAATACTGGAATAGAATATATTGAAACGGGATTATTGTCACAAATGAAAAATGTGACAATAATCCCATACTAACTTTTTGGCATCAACAGGGTTCTTTATTTATTTTGCTGTTTTACTTTTAGTGTCATCATCAAAATAATACCTATTGCCGCACATACAGCTGCAATAATGAATGCCGGCGTCATCAAATCTATATTCTCACTTGCAATATTCTTGAAATGCCCTGCTATGTACGATGAAAGCACGGCGCCGATGCCGAATCCCATCATTACCAGCCCGTAATTTGTAGCCATATGCTTAGCGCCAAAGACTTCGGCAGTAAGCGACGGGAAATTGCTCAAAAAACCACCGTAGAAGAATCCAATGAAACCTATCACTACAAAAATCAAATACCCTTCTGCAAAAGAAACCAGCAGAGACGAAATTCCTGATCCTAATAACAGAATAATGATCGTTCTTTTTCTTCCGATTTTATCGGAAGCCATTCCCCAGAAAAGCCTGCCTAATGAATTGCACAAAGAAACGATGAGAACTCCAACGGCTGCGACTTCAGTAAGACCTTTGGCGAAAGCAATGGGCTTTGCAAATCCAATCATCATCAATCCGCCCATACAGGCCATCATGAAGGCGAAAACCATGATATAATACTCTTTTTTTCTTATTACTTCTTTTGGTGAAAAATCAGGTGAAGCTATAACGGCAGCTGTCTTAGCAGCACCTTTACTGATAGGAGTACTGATGGTCGCCGGCGGATCCTTCATAAATAAGCCGCCAATTGTACAGACCACTATGAAAATAACGCCCAGAACTCTGAACGTGGGCTGTTCACCAACTCCAAGCCCTCCGAAATTTTCAATTAGGATCTCAATGATCGGTGTAAAAATAACGCCCCCCAATCCAAGAGCAGATACTATCAATCCCGTTACAAGACCTTTTTTTTCCGGATACCACTTTTGTGCACATGCTATTGTCGTAGAATAAGTAAATCCCATTCCAAGACCTCCCATAGCACCGTATGATACCCAAAGCAACCATGGAGCACTGGCTGTTACAAAAGAAGCTAGCATAAAACCGGCAGCCAGAATTATACCTCCCGTAATTATTACTTTACGGGTTGAATACTGTACAGCCAGTTTACCTCCAATTATGCTTCCAATGGATAAAAGAAACAGTACCAGCGAAAATGTCAAATTTGCAGCCGCATTGTCACCGCCAAAAATGCTTTCTGCGATCCCCGTCTGGAATAAGCTCCAAACGTATGCGATTCCAATACACATTTGAATTGCCATTGCTGCAACTATAGGCAAAATTCTGCTTGATGTTTTCAAATCTTCTCCTCCTATATTTTCGAATATGATTATTTCTTCCTTATTTAAAAAATTCCCTCTTTGCAAAATAAACATTTCATTGTTAATCGACGTAAATTTCACAAAGCGGGTAAAATTAAAAAAGTGCATTCAGTTTATCATGGTTCTTAAATATTTGTCAACTAAATATTAATATTATTGTAGAAATACTCATACTATTCTAAATATGAAGTTATTACTTAATTGAAAAAGCAACTACTCTAAAAAAATATTCTAATTGCAGTTACTTTCGAGGTTTTTGGAGAAGACTTTTCCGGTCTGATATATCTTCGATATAAAGTAAAAATATGTGAATCAAGAAATCCGGATATTATTCTTATTTCTTGAGATCATCATATAATTGCCTGTTTTTATCGCGAAGGCGGATAGGCTTAAACTTCAAATCCGTGATTGCATGTTTTGTCCAACCCGTAACCAGCAATTCCTCCGTTTCCTTTTTCCTTATTTCATATTCCAGTGTTACCGTAGCCCCTTTCATTTCTGAGATACGGGCGGTGATCTCCAACAGATCGTCATAAACAGCAGGCAGTCTGTATTTGCAGCCGCATTCCGCAACAGGAAGCATAACGCCTTCCTTCTCCATATGAGCGTAAGGGTAGCCCATGCTGCGAAGCAGCTCACATCTTCCGACCTCAAACCATTTAATATAATTTGTATGGTACACGACACCCATGGCGTCCGTATCTGCGTAAATGACTCTGACCAATGTCTTATGTTCAGTCATGATGTAACCTCCTGATTTTTTCTTCTGCCTCCTGTTAAAAATGAACGCTTCCTCGCAGCAGCGGCGCCGCATTCAACGGTAGAGTCATTATAACATGTTTTCAGGATTAAATGAAATGATCCAATGTCAGAATTATTCTATCATTTGCCGTATCTGGTAAGCTCTGTAGGTCTGAAGGTTGAACTCTCTGAAATCCTCCTTATAAATTCCGCCGAACATATTATCCCTCTGGAACAACCCCTCTTTAATCGCCTCTCTTAGTTCTTCTTTCAGCACAGGATCCTCCGTATCCAAATACAATTCGTAAAGATAGGGGGTTGTTGCGTCTGAGAGTTCCGCCAAAGCATAGATATCCAACGATTCAAGCGTCCCTGTTTGATATCGTTCGATATTATATTTTGCGATCACTCCGTCAACATTTCCGTAACACAGTATCAGGAACAGGCAAATGCATCCGACTGCCGCTATCCTGGTTCCATTGAAGCTTTTGAACTGGCGAACCAGAATAATAATAAAGAGAAGCAGCAGTACGATCATAAACCAGGAGGCATAGGCCCGCAATCTTGTTAATCCATAATAGTCAATGTACATTCCCATCTTGCTCATGGCCGCAGCGATCAGCGCAATGGTAAAAATACACAGTACCGCCGTCTCTCCCATGAGGATCTTCATGTTGCCGCGTTTCGTGATCAGGTGTGCAGCCGCGATCACTGCCAGATTGATCCCTGATACTGCACAGAGTTCAAAGAATCCTCTTCTTGCATATTCCGCATAGGTCATGGTCATGGGTAAGCTATCATTGAAGGCCGAAAACAAATATGAGGTTTGTGCCAGAAAGAAAACAAGAAAAATCAGGTTCAGCGCCGTTAATGCAGAAAATACCGCCGCATCGGGAGCAAACCTTAGCACTTTTACGTGTGCATCCACGGAGGCCGGTGTCGCATTGCCGATATTTCTCTTATAGCGGTTTGCGTAGATCAGCCCGTAAAGATAGCATGCTACCGGCAAGCCCAGAACGAACTCAAAAACATACTTCAACACATTCTCTGAGATAGAAAAACGGATCGTGTTCACCAAACTTTCAAAAGCGGCATCGGCGTCGGTCAGCAAGGCGGCGACAAGGATGAGGACCGGCAGAAAAACCAATATACCGGCGGCTCCGGCAAGTATTCCTTTTCCCTTTTTGTTCTGCCGGAAAACCTGATAGATTGCCTTGAAGCAACCGGTAAAATTTTCGAATGGAACCACCAGCAACAGGCAAAGAATATCACTAAAAATGTAAATTGAAACTTTATTTTCCAGACTCGTTCCCGCAGTCAGGCAGACCCAATAGACAAAGCAAATCGACAAAAATATAAAATTGAAGGCTTTAACAGGCTCTCCGTCATATAAGGTAAAATGAACTGCCAAGAGAACGATGAGCCCAAGGAAAACAAGACTCGACTTTGACTGTCGGATCCCGGCAGCATTGAAATAGAATATAGCAGTCGTGCAAATAACCGCCGTAAACAATGTAACTCCAAATCCAAGGTTTCTGTCTGCAATCAGATTCCAGAAAAGAAAGCCACAAACGATCATGCAGAACGCAAAAACAATATCCGCCCGCAAAAAATCCATAGGCGGCTGTTTCCCCGCTGCCGGATTTACCGCTGTTGGACTGTCTGCCGACGATTTCCCTGATGCACCTTCCGGTGTCTGGGGAATGTCAATTCTTTCATAAACAATTCCGTTCATTCCCCCTGACAATTTTCCATTCATACTCTATTCTCCCTTTCTTTTGAACTCCAGAATATCCCCCGGCTGACAATCCAGCACCCTGCAGATCTCCTCCAGCGTGGAAAACCTGATTGCTTTTGCTTTGTTGTTCTTCAGAATGGAAAGGTTCGCAGGTGTAATTCCAATTTTATCCGACAATTCGCCGGCTGAAATTTTCCGTTTTGCCATGATCACATCCAGATTTACTAAAATGGCCATATCGAACCTCCTTTCTAAATGGTAAAATCATTTTCATTTTTGATGATTACCGCCTGCTCGATGACGTTCTTGACGACCCTTAAAATAAGTCCGAAAAATGCCGCGGCAATCGCAACGAGCAGAGATAAAAGATAATAAAACCCGAATACAAATAAAATGGCGGACACTGCGAAGCTACACCATGAGATCACTCGCAGATATCTTACATTTTTTTCAACAAACACATTCTTAGCTTTGATATTTGCCAGAAGCCGGTCCAGGGAAAATAATGAGATCAGCCCCGGTAGAGCGCAGGCATAAATTGTAACAAGCAAGGGAATGATGATATCCGGATTTTTAAAGGCGTAAGCCACGTAGCCCTTCACCAGACAGGGAGCTGCAATCAAAAACCCGATGACTATAACGATAATGAGCTTGGTGCAAATCGAAGATGCCAGCACCGATTTACTCGGATTCCACATTTTCTTATTTCCTTTCTTTTTTATAGCATAATTTCATTTATTATTATATGTAGCCGCTTATTGATTGTCAATATAAATTTATTGTTTATCGATATATTGTTATTGATTTTCGATTAAAACCTTTTATATTTTTTGTAAATTGAATGCGAAATTCCCATTTGAAAAAACAAAATTTCCGTTAAATTATGTTTTAATATACATTTTTTTGATATAATGGAATACAGATTCATAATAAGAGCATTAAAGCAGAAGCTGAATTTTCGGTCGGCATGAATTTACGCGATAAAATGAAGACTTTTTTATATGTTTTATATGCTTGAGTGATGGGTAGCTGTATATCTGTATAGAATAAATATAAAAATTTAAAGGGGGGAAAGGTATATATAATGGATATTTATGTAGGACGGCAGCCTATTTTCGATAGAAATATGAATGTTTTTGCATATGAATTGCTCTATCGCAGGAGTATGAATAATTTTTTTGAAGGAAGTGATGATAATAAGGCAACAGCCGAATTAATCAATAATTATTTTTTATCAATGCATTCACATGAGCTTACTAGTGGAACGAAAGCTTTTATAAATTTTTCCCAAGATATGCTGCTAATGGAAATTCCATTATTATTACCCGTAGATACAACTGTTGTGGAAGTGTTAGAAAGAGTTGAAATAAATGACAACGTAATTGCAGCATGCAGAAAGTTAAGAGATAACGGTTATTTAATAGCACTTGATGATTTTGTCTTTCATGAATCCTATCTTCCGCTAATGGAAATTGCCCATATAATTAAAATAGAATTTTCGGCTGTTGACCATGAAACACAACGAAAGTTAATAAGTGATTATAAAAATAGGATCAAATTCTTAGCTGAAAAAGTAGAAACGAGGGAGGAATATCTGTTGGCGCTGGATATGGGTTATGATTATTTCCAGGGCTATTTTTTCAGTAAACCCATCATTGCTAAGGGTAAAGAAATAGGAAGCCTGAATCATATCTTGATTAGAATTATGAATGAAATAAATAAAAAAGACCCGGATTATCAGAAAATTTCACAGATAATAGAAACTGATATGGGACTTTCTTACAAATTATTGAAGCTTGCTAACTCTGTTTTCTTTGGAACGAGAACTCAAATACTGTCTATTAAGCAGGCATTAATGCAATTAGGTATCATTGTAATCAAAAAATGGATTTATCTTATGATGCTCAAGGATATACAGATTCTCGAAAATGAAGAATTAATAAGAAACTGTTTTATAAGAGCAAAATTCATGGAGCTTTTAGCAGTAGAGACAGGGAAAAAAGATAGGCAATCTGAATATTTTATGACGGGAATGTTCTCTTCAATCGATGCTCTTCTCAATAAAGATATGAATGAAATCGTTGAAGAGCTTTGCTTAGCTGATGATGTTAAGGAAGCTTTGCTTGGCGAAAACAATGAAATAAAAAGAATATTAGACATTGTGATTGATTATGAATTATTAAAATTTAATGCTTTAGATAATAACAAAGATTGTTTTCTAACACGAGAAAATCTTTCCGTTATCTATATTGATGCATTGAAGTGGGTCATGAAACTAGATTATTGAGGTATTGGAGTTTCTATATCGTTTTCTGTGCGAAACGTATTCGCTCCGCTATCTCCTCGATTTTCTTATAACGGTGATTGAGTCCTGATTTTCCTATTGGAGGATTTATCATTTCCGCAAGCTCGGATAGTGACGCTTCAGGGTTTCCCAAACGCAGCTTGGCCGCTTCCTGAAGCTTCTCTGACAAAGAAGACAACCCTCTTGTCTGTTCGATCAGCCTGATGTCTCGAACCTGCCTGAGCGATGCGTTAATCGTCTTGTCCAGATTGGCACTGTCGCAGTTATTGATACGATTGGTTTTATTCCTTAATTCCTTCATTATCCGGATGTTTTCAAAATTCAACAGATGGCTATGAGCGCCGAGTATATTGAGGAAGTCGATAATCTGCTCTGCTTCCTTTATATATACAACATGGCTGTTTTTTCTTTTAACTGACTTGGCATTTAACCCGAAACTGTTGATCAGCTTTTTCAAATCATTGCATAAAATCTCGCTGTTGCACACGATTTCAAGGTGGTAAGCTTTTTCCGGATCACTTATGGTCCCTGCGCCAAGAAAAACTCCTCTTAAATACGCCCTGCGGCAGCATTTTTTTCTTAAAAGACCGGAATATATACCGTCACTGATATAATTACAGCCTTCCCTGATCATCAGTATGCCTGTTTCTCTTAAAATCTGCTCTGCATTTTCAGCATCTATTACTAATTTATAATAGTGGTTTTTCTTTAGAATGGCAGTTTTAACAATCACAAGAGCTGCATGAACACCAAAATAATTCTTGATCAGTTTTTTGAGGTGTCTTGCTACTGCCGGATTTTCTGTTAATAGTATTACCGTAAGCTTGCCGCCTGATAGCTTTATTGTTCCGCATATACGAACAAAACCGGCTATTTCTGCCAGCTTGCAGCATTTCTTTTCCGGATCTATTCGAGATAATTCATTTTTTGTAGTTGCAGAAAAAGACATAACATTCTCCTGTTACATCCCGCTAGAGGTGTTCCTATTTGACTAATTCAGAATTTTTCGCGCTTCGTTTGGGGATGCAATTTTTCTTCCAAATATTTTAGCAATGTTGACAACCTTTTCAACGAGCTCTCCGTTGCTTTTCGCAAGAACGCCCTTTTCCAAATACAGGTTGTCTTCAAGTCCTATTCTTACATGTCCTCCCATTAGAATACCGCCTGCGGCCATTTCAAAAGCAGACCTTCCAATTCCGGCTACCGTCCAGGTGCTGCCGGGAGGGATACTTCCAGCCATGAAAACCAAATCGCGCATCGTCGCGGTCATTTGAACTCCTAAAACAAAATCAAAATGCAGGGGTTCGGCCAAAAGTCCTTTCTTATGCGCCTTTAACGCGATATCTATCATTCCCTTGTCGAATACTTCCAGTTCAGGCTTGATACCTTTTTCCTTCATGATTTTAGCAAATTTAAATATAGTATTGTTCGTATTTAAAAAAATATCATCACCGCCAAAATTCAATGTACCGCAATCCAGAGTAGCAAACTCGGGAGTCGGTATAATCTCGGTGGATTGAAGCCTTTCTGCGTCTGTCATACCTATAGCTCCTCCGGTTGAGGGCTGGATGATAACGTCCGGACATTGCTTCAGTATCCCTTCTACGCAAATCTGGAATCTTTCTTTGCTCTGAGTAGGCGTACCGTCATCTTCTCTTACATGCAGATGAATGATGGAAGCGCCTGCATCGTAAGCGGATTTTGCCTCCCTGACAATTTCCTGAACAGTATATGGCACTGCCGGATTGTGCTTCTTGGTCACCTCTGCTCCGCATATAGCTGCTGTGATAATTAATTTCTCCATTTGCTTCTTCTCCTTTGTTTAGGTATTTATGTATCTAATCGCAAATGAGGTTGTAAACAATACCAGCTATTCGATCTGCATCATGTCGTATGTATCCCTTTTTTACATCTATAAAATTGTTCTCAATGAGAATAATACCATTTTCCCGAAGCAGTTGCCTGTCTTTGTCAGTAGGCATGGTTTGTTCTGATTTGTCTTCTATATATGGCTTTAAGGCTTCCGCACCGATCAGCTTGTTGTTAGCTATAACATACTCAATGATATTGTCTCCGAGATATTCAGCAACTCTTTCAACATGGTCCCAAACCGAATACTGGTCCGTTTCACCCGGCTGAGTCATCATATTACATATAAGGATTTTTCTCGCCACAGACGATTTGATCGCATTGCTGATACCATCGACAAGTAAATTCGGTATAATGCTGGTGAACAGGCTACCCGGACCAATAATGATCACATCCGCTTTCTTGATCGCATTTAATGCCATGCCTGCAGCCTCGGGTTTTTCGGGTTCAAGAAACACTCTCGCAATTGGGCTGTTCTGTCGAATCGCTTCCGGTGGTATGCTGGATTCTCCATAGACATAGGCGCCATTTTCCAGTTCAGCGCATAAATTTATGTTTCTTCCCGTAACCGGCAGCACCTGCCCTCTGACGCGCAGTATCTCATTGGTTTTGGCAACAGCATCCTCGAAATTTCCGCAAATTCCATTTAAGGCTGCAATCAAGAGGTTTCCAAAGCTTTGTCCGCCCAGTCTGCCTTCGGTGAATCTATAATTCAATACCTCCATCATAATGCCTTCTTCATCTGCCATCGCTAATAGGCAACTCCTGATATCCCCTGGGGGAAGCATTCCGAGATCCTCTCTTAGAACACCTGAACCACCGCCGTTATCCGCCACATTAACAATTGCCGTAAGGTTATCTGTAATCTTTTTTACGCCGCGCAGGATCACCGATAATCCGGTGCCTCCTCCAATCAGCACTATCCTTGGACCAATTCTATGTTTAGCATTCATCTGCTATTCCTTTCGTAAAACAGTTCAAATTTCTATAAATCACGATGAACAGTAATTACCCGTTTACCTTCCTCCATGAACCGCTCGGACAATTCATTTGCTATTGTTACCGAACGGTGCTGTCCGCCGGTACACCCTATCGCAATTACCAGATGGAATTTGCCTTCACGGATATATAATGGTATCAGCTTGTTGATCATCGTATGAACGGTATCTAAAAATTCCATAGTTTCCGGGAATTTCATCACATAGCTGCTTACCTTTTTATTGTTGCCTGTAAGCTTCTTCATGCTTTTCAAATAAAATGGATTGGGTATGAATCTCATGTCAAATACCATATCAGCATCCAGAGGAATCCCATTTTTATAACCAAATGATTGAATGCTTATGGTAAAGTTAGCTTCTCCTTGTCCGGACTTAAGAAGTTTCTTTATTTCCTCACTCAACTGAGCTGTTTTCATATTGGATGTATCAATGATATAATCTGAGATTTTTCTTATTTCTTCTAGCCGTTTTCGCTCTTCAGTGATACCCTCCAATGTGTTTCCCGCAAAGGCAAGGGGATGCGTTCTTCTGGTTTCATTAAATCTTCTGATCAAAATTTCATTGGAAGCTTCCAGGAACATTACTTTAAATTTCATTCCTGTGTTTTTAAGTTCAGAGAGGCTTACCTTCAAATCATCGAAGAATTCGCCGCCTCTTATATCTACCACAAAGGCTGCTTTATCAATAGCCACCCTATCGCGCATGATAAGATCCATAAAATCTTTGATCAAAGCAGGCGGCATATTGTCTATACAGTAATAGCCCAAATCTTCAATACAATTGATCGCCTGACTTTTTCCTGCTCCCGATAATCCGGTTACGATAATTACATCCATTGTTTTATCCTCTCTTATTCATTTCCGGAACCCTTTATGATTCGCTCCGTCTTCCCATCTTTCCGTCACCATGCTTTATTCCACGATCAAGTTTGTCACTCTTTCAAAGTCAAGCCCGGCAGCCTTGATCCTGTTTACTGCACCCTGACAGTCTCCTATTCTTTCAGGAGTATGGGCATCGCTGCTGATTACAAAACTGACATCCGCGGTTGCAGCTTCTTTGATTCCTTCAACTGTAAGCCAGTTATGCCACGTGCTGATCTCCATCAGAGTCCCCTTATCTGCACAGGCAAGAGCAATCTCTTTAATATCAAATACCCCTTTATCTCCCGGATGTGTCAATATTTTTATGTCATTTTCATAAATGGCTCTGACCACCAATTCTGTATTCAGTGATTTCTGCCTTTTTGTACTCATCTTCATCAATCCGCTAAGTATAAAATTTTGCATATGAAGACCAATTGCCCTGATCGGTTTTTCCCCAAGCACTCCGTAATGATATCCTGCAATGAGATAATCGAATTGCTTCATTTCATCCGCTGTGACATCCAGCTTTCCGGATATATTGATGATATTTGCCTCCACGCTAAGGAGGATATCTATATCAGGATAAAACGACTTTAAACGATCTACTTCACTTCGCATCACAGAGATGTTACACCGTTTGACGCCATACGTTAAATGACCCGGTCCGTGGTCTGAAATGCCGATTGCCTTAAGTCCTTTTGATTTGGCCGCGATTACGTTATCTTCAATCGAACCCTTTCCGTGAGAAAATGTGGTATGAGTATGAAGATCATAGCTCAGCCGATACCGTTTTGTATCCCTATCTTGTTTTTGCTTCACTGTTATTCTCCTATGATCCTGACCTCCGGTTCCAGCAAAACCCCGGACTCTTCATAAACGGTGCTTCGCACGATTTCCATCAGATTGATGATGTCTGAAGCGGTTGCGCCGCCCGTATTGATTATAAAGCCTGCATGAAGCGTAGAAATCTGTGCTCCGCCCACAGTTAATCCCCGCAGCCTGGCATCCTGTATCAGCTTACCTGCGAAGTAGCCCGCTGGTCTTTTAAAAAAGCTCCCCGCGCTGGGATAATCCAACGGCTGTTTTTCCTTTCTTCTTGAAGCCAGTTCATTCATCCTGTTAATAATGTTTTCACGGCTCCCTTTGGTCAAACGGAAGGTCGCCTTTAAAAGGATGTCTCCGGTTCTTTGAAGGATACTGCTGCGGTATGACAATTTCAATTCATCCTTCTCTAATGTGAAGATGCGTGTTCCATCAGCAGATAATATTTCAGCACTTTCAATGATTTGAGATATTTCCCCGTCATAGGCTCCTGCATTCATAAATACTGCCCCTCCTATTGTGCCCGGAATCCCTGACGCAAATTCTAATCCGGTCAGTGATGCGTTGCAAGCTTCATTTGCAGCTGCATAAAGCAATGCTCCCGCTCCGGCTTCTATTCGTTCTCCTGTCACAGAGATATTCTGAAATGCTTCAGCGATTCTAAGAATCACACCGTTGTATCCCGTGTCCTTTACCAATAAATTGGTGCCTTTTCCAATTACCATGTGTGCGGCGCCGTGATCTTTTAATACCTTTAAGGCATACGATAATTCATTCGTACTGTCCGGATTCACCAGCAGTGCGGTCGTGCCGCCAGCCTTAAATGAAGTATACTCCTTCATAGGGGCATTTATTATCATTCTGTTGTTCGCTATCTGTAACGATAATTCATTAATAATTTGAGCTATATTCAAAGCTTTCCCTCCATCCCTTAAGATAGTATTATTATATTAAAAAAAAATATTAAAGTAAACTACAGAATGGTAAGCCTGTTCACAGCCTTTTGTGCCGGGTGTGACTGAAATCAGACATATCCGGCACAAAAGGCTGCGAACAGGGAATGACAATCAGGGAACGCTTCCTTTTGCCACTGCAAGTAAAAAGGACGATTCTTTCTGCTGTCTCTTTAAAAGCAGATTGAATCGTCCCTTTTGCTCTATCTCATTATTTAATGCATTTAATGATTACATTCTCGTAAATATCAAGTCCTGCTTCGAGCTGAGCATCAGTTACACAGAGCGGACATAGAAAACGAATGACATTGCCGTATGTGCCTGCGCTTTCAAGAAGCAGACCGTTTTGCGCCGCTTCGATGACAATTGCGTTAACGAGCTCTGCATTCGGGTCCCTGGATACCTTATCCGTGATGTATTCAATACCCATCATTGCGCCTATTCCTCTTATGTCCCCAATCACATCATACTTTTCTTTCCATTCATTAAATCTTTTCATGCATTTTTCTGCTATTTTCAAGGCTTTTCCGGGATAGTCCTCTTTTTGCATGATGTCGATGACTTTTAATGCTGCCGCACAGGCTACTGCATTGCCGCAGTATGTTCCCCCAATGGTTCCCGGTGTTACGGCGTCCATTATT
This sequence comes from Eubacteriales bacterium, assembly GCA_028706405.1. Lineage (GTDB taxonomy): Bacteria > Bacillota > Clostridia > Peptostreptococcales > Anaerovoracaceae > Anoxybacterium. Next base: position 20,763 of record JAQWBM010000021.1, on the reverse strand, counting down.
TCAGCGCTTGCAGTGATTGCGGAAAGCGGCAAACCGCCGGCAATAGATTTTGCGCTTGTCATGATATCCGGTGCACATCCCGCTTCCTTATAGTATTCAGAGGCAAACATTCTTCCGGTTCTTCCGAAGCCTGTCTGTACCTCATCTGTAATCATAAGTATACCGTATTTGTCGCAAAGCGCTCTTACAGCTTTTACCCATTCTATAGGCGCCGGAATAAATCCGCCTTCGCCCTGCACCGGTTCAAATACTATGGCCGCGATATGCTGAGCCGGAGACGCTTCTACAAACAGCTGCTCAAGTTTATCAATATAAAAATCAATAGTTTCCGCATCACTCATACCGGCAGGTCTTCTATACATATTCGGGAACTCCGCGCGATAGATCCCGTCAGGGAATGGACCCATTCCAACCGCATATGCCTTTTTCGCTGTCATCGTCATTGTCAGCATGGTTCTTCCGTGAAAAGCGCCTGTAAATACGATTATATTCGGTCTTCCAGTATAATTTTTAGCAATTTTTACCGCATTTTCAACCGCTTCCGCTCCGCTGTTTGCAAGCATTGTCTTTTTTGAGTTTCCTTTAACAGGAACTATGATGTTTAGCTTTTCAGCGAGCTCTATGTATCTCTCATGTGTAGTTATATTCATCATGGAATGAAAATATTTTTCACTCTGTGCCTTTGCGGCTTCAATCAATTCAGGATTGCTGTAACCAATATTGAGAACTCCAACTCCTCCAATCCAGTCAAGAAAAATGTTTCCGTCCACGTCCTCAAACATCGCTCCTTCACCGCGGGCGATCACACACGGGTATACGCACTTGATTCCATTCGGTATTGCCTTGGCTCTTCTCTCAATGATTTCTTTTGCTTTTGGTCCCGGTAATGGTGTAACTATTTTAGGCAATGCATCTCTTAACATTTTTATATCCTCCTGTTTTTTAAAGTAGGGTTTACTACTTTCTAATAAAAAATTTAATGAATTTGTATTTTTCAAGGGTCCCATGTTTTTTCACAATAAAAAACAATGCCCCCTTTCTGATGTAATTCAGTCTGCAAAACCATCCAAATACCCCCAAAAGGCAGTTGTCGTTGTATTTAAATCATAGCAGTTCTTATCCTTTAATCAACCTGTGTTTAGCAAATAGATATTAATTATACGTTTGATCCGCTGTCAGCTGTATCATAACCTCCAGCTTGTTGTAAACCGCTCTTTCCAGAGTGTCGTACATGGGCTGAATTTCTTCTTTTTTCAGATAGCTTCTTATTGCGGCGTAATATTCTGATTCGCTTAGATTGAGCAAAACCGGAGGGTATCCGTTTTTTATCAGTTCAGAGTACATCGCCATCCGTGCAATTGCTTCAGAATAAGATTCATACGGATAGATTTCCACTATTTTATTGTGCAGATATGCGGCTTTTAGAATCGGATTGTTTTGAAAGTCATTTTCCCGCATCCATTGGAACAAAATTTCCATTTGTTCCTCTATCTCACTTGGATGAGGGGGATTATAGTCTAATGACACAAGAACCGGATTCGTTCTCCGGTATTCCTGTGCTCCAGTGTTTGCAAGGATTTTATAAAAATGGAAAAGTTCTTTTTCATCCAGTTCGGCTTTCATTCCAGCAATATTATAGATGTATTTAATCGCTTCTTGATAATTTGTTATGGCTGTATGGTCATTTACCTTAACATCCACAACAAATTCTCCCTTGACAATTCTTTGTACGTTGTCTCTTGTGATGTTATTGCCATCCAGTCTCATAGAAGTATATATCCAGTCGACCTGATTAATTTCATTGATGAACCTCATTACTTCATCAGTGTAAGGTTTTCTATAATCCAATATGATTTTCTTTTTCTTGATCTCACGAAACACACCTTCACACCCACCTCATGTCAAATTCATCTATTTAATTGTAACATACTAATTTAAGATGTGGTACAATGTAGTATAAAAAATGTCTATCGTTTTTTCATTTTATGCCACAGTTTTATATTACTATTTGAGAGGGGGGACAATCTATGTCATTTCCGCAATACTTTTATGACGTAAATATTTTTTCTGTCATCTTCAGACTTTCTCTTGCCGTCCTGTATGGCGGTATAATCGGTTTAGAACGAGGTGCAACAAGGCACCCCGCAGGTTTCCGAACACATATCCTCGTTTGTGTTGGAGCCACCCTTGCTATGCTAACCAATCAGTATATTTGTGAAACCGGTTTGTATAGCCCGGCAGATCCATCCAGGCTTGGTGCACAGGTAATTACTGGAGTAGGCTTTCTGGGAGTGGGAACCATACTTATAACCGGAGGAGGGCAAAAGATAAAAGGTCTTACAACAGCATCGGGTTTATGGACTTCTGCCTGTATCGGACTCGCTTTGGGTATCGGTTTTTATTCTGGCGCCATCGCTGCAGGTCTTCTGGTTTTTATAGTTCTTAGATTTCTCAAAAACATAGAAAGTATCTTTTATGAGCTTTCCCGCGTCATGGACCTGTATGTAGAATTGAATTCTCTGGAGCAGCTGAAGGAATATCAAAAATTCGTTGTAGATCAGGGAATGGAAATCTATAGTTCCCATCTCAATCGATACGGTCGTGTTGCATCCGGTGGGATCGGCTATCATTTGTCCATAAATATTCCAAAAAAAATGAAACATGCCGAAGCCATTGACCTTTTGAGCCATTACGAAGGAATTTACCTGATAGAAGAGGTATGAAAAATCCATTGAAAAGAAGGACCGGCCTAAAGACCAGTCCTTTCTATTGTTTTATCAGTTGAAGTAATTTATCACTATTTTTCTTTATTAGCCTTTCTCTTTTCAAAGAAATCAATAGAAGGCTGAGGGAACAGGGCTCTTGTAAGGATGTCCTCATCATGCTCAATGTATTCTGCAATTTCCTCTTTTATTTTATCAAGCTCCGGCTCAATCAGATCTGCAGGCCTGCAAGTGATGACTTCACCTTTTTTCAGGATTTTCCTGACGATTTCATCCTTGATCGGCACAGTTGTCTTTCCATACATGCCTCTAACAAGCTGCTTGACTTCATTAGGTACAACCTTATATCTTTCACCTGACAAGATATTCAGTACAGCTTGTGTACCGACGATCTGGCTCGTTGGTGTCACGAGAGGCGGATACCCTAAATCTTCTCTGACTATAGGTATTTCTTTCAGCACATCTTCAAATTTATCCATAGAATTGGACTGCTTCAGCTGAGACACAAGATTTGACAGCATGCCGCCCGGCACTTGATAGATCAATGTGTTGATATCGACACCCAACAATTTGGGGTCCATAAGCCCTGATTCTATATATTTCTCACGTATCGGTTTGAAATATGCAGCTGCCTTATTTAATAGATCCATATTCAGACCCGTATCGTACTCGGTGCCTTTGAAAGTGTAAACCAAAGGTTCTGTTGAAGGCTGTGATGTACCTTCCCCAAACGGTGAAAGAGCAGTATCTATAATGTCTACCCCCGCTTCAGCAGCCTTCAAATATGCCATACTCCCCATTCCGCTGGTTGCATGTGTATGAAGCTCAAGAGGTATTTTTATCTCGCTTTTGACCTGTTTGACCAAGTCATACGTATTATACGGGTTCAACAGGCCGGCCATATCCTTAATACAGATGGAGTCCGCTCCCATCTGTTCAATTTCCTTGGCAAGATTAATGAACACTTCATTTGTATGGGCTGGGCTAATTGTATATGAAATTGCCCCTTGTGCAATTCCTCCATATTTCTTTGTAGCCTCTATTGCTTTCTGAAGGTTTCTTGTATCGTTTAACGCGTCAAAGATACGAATTATATCAATTCCGTTACCGATAGCCTTGTTTACGAATTCATCAACTACATCATCAGCGTAATGCTTGTATCCGAGAAGGTTCTGCCCTCTCAATAGCATTTGCAGGTTTGTTTTCTTTACAATTTTTCTGAAGGTTCTCAGGCGATCCCATGGGTCTTCATCTAAAAATCTTAAGCTCGCGTCAAAGGTTGCGCCTCCCCATACTTCCATTGCGTGATAACCGATATCATCCATGACTTCCAGTATGGGAACCATTTCATCAGTTGTCATCCTGGTCGCGATCATTGACTGATGACCATCTCTTAATATTGTTTCTGTAATTTTTACTTTTGCCATATTTTCCTCCATTTGTCTTGTTTGGCTTTAAACATACTTGTTAATAAAAAACTCATTTGACAGTTCTAAACCTTGGGGGATTCATAATATTATCATATTTTACATTATGAATCCTGAACAGTCAATCAAGTTTTATTTGTAAAAAAGTATTCCCGGGGGTAAGCCAGAGACCTACACCTTTACAGAGTCAAGTATGTCACGAACATAATTGGGCAACGCAAAAGCTCCCTTGTGCAGGTCTATATTATAATATTTGGTTTTCAAGCCAAACTGTTTCCATATCTCAGATTTCATATCAGCCACCGGATCAAGGGTCTTGGATGCGAATCCGAAATACCAGTATCCCGAGGCATAGGTCGGTGTAGTATACCCGAACACCTTCGCAATGGGGAAGGTCTTCATAATCTTTGCATGAGCCTTTTTCATCTCTTCCACATCACAATCATAAAAAGCCCCTTCATGCTGGTTGATCAATATTCCCTTGTCACTTAATATGCGATAACAGTCCTCATAGAAGCCTACTGTGAATAGACCTTCTCCGGGACCTGCAGGATCTGTAGAATCGACCAGTATCAGATCATACGCTCCTTCAGGCGCTTCCTTTACAAACTTCAATCCGTCATCAAACATCAAATTAAGCCTTGGTTCACTGTCTAATACAGACGAAGTAAGAGGCAAGTACTTCTGACATGCTCGAACAACAGCTTCATCGATTTCCACCATGTCGATTTTATCAATTGTCTTATATCTTGATACTTCTCTCGCGGTTCCGCCGTCCCCGCCTCCAATAATAAGAACCCTTTTTATGTCAGGATTCACGCAAAGAGCCGGATGGCATATCATATCATGATAAACAAACTCGTCCTTTTCCGTAACCTGAATGTATCCATCAAGAACCATAAAAACTCCGAAGGTATCATTGCGTAATATCTGGAGCTTCTGAAATGGAGTCTGCTCTGTATGCAGCACCTCTGCAATTTTAAGAGACAGCTTGACATCATCTTCTGAATAGTATTCAGAATACCATATATCATTATTCTTTATTAACATCTATTTCCTCCAATCCTCTAAATCTTATCCGGCATATTTTTGCCATAAAAGATTTCATCCATTTCTTTTCTTACTTTTGCTGTAATTATATTTATTTCATCCAATAAAATGTCATCAACCGAAAAATTAAAGAAATAATTGTCCAGGTTAAAGCTTTTCAGTTTACATTTAGTATGGAATATATGCTCTTGAAAAACATTTACATCAATCATGGCATACTTGTCGATAATATCCTGTCTTATATAATCCTGAATTGAGCTAAGATTATGATCAATGAACATCTTTCTTCCGGTAATATCCCTGGTAAATCCCCTGACCCGATAGTCCATCGTCATTATATCAGTCTCAAAGCTTTCGATCAGGTAGTTCAATGCCATCAAGGGTGATATTTCCCCGCAGGTAGATACATCAATATCTGCTCGAAACGTACAAACTCCGCCATCCGGGTGATATTCCGGGTAGGTATGCACGGTAATGTGGCTTTTATCTAAATGTGCAACAACAGAAGGATTAGCAACCTGAACCACTGATTCCGGCGGTGAGCTCCCTTCGCAAATCATCATCGTAACACTCGCTCCCTGCGGTTCATAATCCTGAACTGCGATACTCAGGACTTTTGCTCCAATAATACTCGTAACATTTTTCAGGATTTTAGTTAATTTCTCTGCATTATATTGCTCATCAATGTACTCTATATAAGCCCTTCTGTCTCCAACTGTTTTTGTATAACATATATCATACATATTGAAGCATAAGGTTTTAGTTAAATTATTAAATCCATGCAATAATAATTTTTCCAACTGAACTTCCTACAACCTTTCTATCTATTAGAACAGGATTAATTAAATTAAACAATTATGTATTGTATCATCTGCATATTTTAAAATCAATGCTTTCGGCTAAGTTTTTCTGCAAAACTACATTAGGCAAAGTTTTTCGACAAAGCTGACAATATAAATGAAGATATTCAAGAAGGTTTACATCGATTTTTAACAAGACGCTAATTCTCGAATTTTAGGGCATAATAACAATTTACTTATGGTAAAATAGTTTTGATGAAAGTAATTTGTGTGGCGGATAACGTAGCTGTTACACATAAATTTTATGATGAGGTGATATCGATGACAGATGCCGGATTAAAAAATTTGCTGGGCTTTCTGCTTAGAAACAAGGATTGGATTTTTTCGTTACTTGATAAATTTAACCCCGAGGATATTGAAAATGGGATGATTTCCATTCCTGACAGTATTATCAACCATGACCTGAAAATGCAAATTATCGAAAAGGCGGATCCTTATCTGAATGATTACATGGTCTCATTCCAACAGGATTCCATAGTTCTAAATCTTGATATCGACGGGCAAAAACTTGGCAGACTAAGCGCAAAATATATGCTGAACGTTACCCGATTTGATTTTTACGATGATTTACATCAATTGCAGTTTTCATTTAAAGAGAATGTTAGTTCCAGAGGAAATTTCATGCAGATTATGGCTATGAAAGCTGCAGCTATAAAAGGAAGCTATCTGCAGCTTGCGGCGGAAATGGCAAAGCTGAATTTCCTCCTGGTTGAGAAAGACCGTATCACAATTGATATTGACGTTTTGGATAGGGCAAAAAAAATCCCGCCATCACTGAGAATCGATTATATCAGCAGCGAGGACAGGACTTTAAAGCTAAAGTTTCATATCTGATGCTCACGTTGTTTTCTTTCAAAATTAATGAGCATTTATCTATGTTTTTATACCCGTCTTAATAATCTTATTATTAATTATCTTGTTTAGTTTGAGCTATGAATATTGTGGTATAATTATTATTAGTTTTATATCGAAAGGAGTAATAATTATGAGTAAAGAGCCTAAGTTTTTTGTCTGTGAGCATTGTGGAAACCTTATGACATTATTAGAAGATTCTGGAATTTCAGTAGTCTGCTGTGGAGATGACATGACGGAACTCGTTCCCGGCACTTCGGACGGAGCATATGAAAAGCATGTCCCTGCTGTTGAAGTAAATGGAAGTAAAATAACAGTAACCGTTGGTAGTGTAATACATCCGATGCTGCCTGAGCATCATATTGTCTGGATCTATCTTCAGACCAACCTTGGCGGCCAGATCAAATATCTGGAGGTTGGCAAGGAACCAAAGGCGGAATTCGCTTTGAGCAACGGTGAAACAGCCGTAGCTGCCTTTGAATATTGTAATCTTCACGGATTATGGAAGGCAGAAATATAGTCAATTTGTTCTCGTAAATTGGGCAAACCAGTATAAGTAATTGGAGGGATATTTGAATGGGTATGTTTTGCTTTCAATGCCAGGAGACGGCAAAAGGCACCGGCTGCGATGTCAGAGGTGTCTGCGGAAAAACTGGAAGATGTTGCCAAACTGCAGGATCTTTTGATTTACACCTTAAAAGGGATAGCTGATATTATTAAAAAAGAGAATATGGATACAAAAGAGCTTGGCGAGGTCAATCATAAGGTAATAGAAAGCCTGTTTATGACCATTACCAATGCAAACTTTGATGCCGCAGCTTTGGAAAAGCAAATTGATGAATTGATTTCACTAAGGGATTCATTGAAATCGAAAGCCGTATCCGGAGACTTTCATGATGCTGCTTCATATCAAGCCGGCAGCCTAGAAGAAAAACTGGAAAAGGCCGCAGATATTGGTGTACTCTCCACATCGGACGAAGATATTCGTTCTTTGAAAGAGATGAATGTATATGGATTGAAAGGTATGGCTGCTTATTTTCATCATGCGCTTAATTTGGACAAAGACAGCGATGAAATCACTGCCTACATCTATGATGCTTTAACTGCTACCCTGGATGATTCCCTGACAGTGGATGATTGGGTTGCAAGAACATTGAAAACCGGACAGTATGGAGTATCTGTAATGGCCCTGCTGGATCAAGCAAATACTGAAGCATACGGAAATCCGCAAATATCTGAAGTAAATATAGGTGTAAGGAAAAATCCTGCTATTCTAATATCGGGACATGATCTTAACGATTTGGAACAGCTATTAGAGCAGACTATAGACAGTGGCGTTGATGTTTATACCCACAGTGAAATGCTCCCTGCTCATTACTATCCTGCTTTCAAAAAATATTCACACTTTGTGGGTAATTATGGCAATTCATGGTGGAAACAAATTGATGAATTCCCTTCCTTCCATGGACCCATACTTTTCACTACAAATTGTATCGTACCGCCAAGAAACGAGGAAGTTAAAGCTCGGATCTTTACAACGGGGGCTTCCGGTTATCCTGGCTGCACCCATATTACAGCGGACGAGAACAGCAAAAAGGATTTCTCTCAAATCATAGAGTTGGCGAAAACCCTCGATCCGCCGGATGAGATCGAAAGTGGTACTATTGTTGGCGGTTTTGCCCATAACCAGATTTTCGAGCTGGCGGATAAGGTAGTAAATGCGGTCAAGTCAGGCGCCATCAAAAAGTTCTTTGTTATGGCAGGCTGTGATGGGAGAATGAAATCCAGAGAATATTATACTCGGTTTGCAAGCAATCTTCCTGATGATACGGTAATAATGACAGCTGGTTGCGCAAAATATCGTTACAATAAGCTTGGTTTAGGTGACATCGGAGGAATTCCAAGAGTTCTGGATGCAGGTCAATGCAATGATTCTTATTCCCTTGCCGTAACCGCTCTGAAACTCCAGGAAATCTTTGAATTAGATGATTTAAATAAGCTGCCTATTGCCTTTAATATCGCCTGGTATGAACAGAAAGCTGTTATCGTTCTGTTGGCCCTGCTGTATTTAGGCGTAAAGAATATTCACCTTGGACCTACTCTTCCCGGATTCCTCTCGCCAAATGTGGCGAAGGTTCTCGTTGAAAACTTCGGAATATCCGGTATCGGAACCGTTGAAGAAGATATCAAGCTTTTCATGGAGAGCTAATTAAAAACTGAAGCTTAAAGGCGCTGGAATTTGAAGTTCCGGCGTCTTTATTGTCTTTTATTCCAGAGGGAAGATCGGCTTTCAGGAGTTTTCAGAGTGGCTGAAGAATACATAAACCCTTGCTTTATGAAGGAGGAAATAATGACTCTACAACAACTGAAATATATCATCGCAATCGCAGAGTGCGGTTCCATTACCTCTGCGGCACAAAAACTGCTTGTGGCACAGCCAAGCCTTTCCAAATCTGTGTCCGAGCTTGAAAAGGAAATGGGTATCACGATATTCTGCCGCAACAACCGAGGCGTATATCTGTCAGAGGACGGTTCTAAATTTCTCTCCTATGCAAGGCAGGTCGTGGAACAAGCGGAACTTCTGGAACAACAGTATAAGAAGAATGAAGCAATACGCCGTGTGTTATCCATTTCCGCACAGCACTATGCCTTCGTGGTCAATGCCTTTGTTGCTCTTGTAAAAGAATATGGTGAAAACAAATACGAATTTACTCTGCGTGAATCGAGAACACACGATATTATTGAGGATGTGCGTACCTCACGCAGCGAGCTTGGTGTTCTGTTTTTAAGTAACTTCAACCGTGAAGTGGTTCTGCATATCGTGCAGAACGCTGATTTAAAGTTCATACCTCTGTTTACCGCAACACCCCATGTATTTGTGAGCCGTGAAAATCCACTTGCAAAAAAGGAGCTGGTAACACTTGAGGATTTGAAAACATTTCCGAGGCTTACTTATGAGCAAGGCATCAAAAATTCTTTCTACTACTCAGAGGAATTGCACAGCGCTGAAGAAAGTCCCAAGAGTATAATTGTGACCGATCGGGCAACGCTTTTTAATTTGCTTATCGGTCTTGACGGTTATACAATTTCTTCTGGAATACTGAGCAGTGATTTGAACGGAACGAATATCGTGGCAATTCCGCTTGAAAGCGATGAAATTATGGAGATAGGATACATAGCGCCCACTGACAGACCGCTGAGTCCTATGAGTGAGCGTTACCTTGAGCACCTGACGAAATACATCTCAGGGTATCCTTCATAGCTTTTAACTATGGCTCGGCATTGAAAACAGATATTAACGCATGACTGTCTGCCTGTGATATACTGCACCCAGTAAACACAAGCAGACTTTTTTATTTTACGAAGCGCTTGGGTCTAGGAAATAAAACAAATTCAAAGTTAGGAGATATAACTTATGCGTACTTCCGTTATCGGTTACCCCAGAGTCGGTGCATTGCGGGAACTCAAATTTGCTACCGAAAAATATTTCAGGAAGGAAATTTCCGCTGATGAGCTGCAAAGCACGGCAAAAGACATTAGAAAGAGTCAATGGCTCGTTCAGAAAGTTTCGGATCTGGATTTCATTCCATCCAATGATTTTTCATTTTACGATAATATGCTGGATACAGCAGTACTGTTTAATATTATTCCGAACCGATATTCTGATTTGGGATTATCGGCACTTGATACATACTTTGCTATGGCAAGAGGTTATCAGGGCGAGGCCGGTGATGTAAAAGCGCTGGCTATGAAGAAATGGTTCAATACCAACTATCACTATATGGTGCCTGAGATTGACGATAGCATAGAACTGAAGCTTACAGGAACAAAGCCGTTTGATGAGTTTGCGGAAGCAAAAGCACTCGGTGTTCAGACAAAGCCTGTTCTGATCGGTGCTTTTACGTTTCTGAAGCTGTTAAGATATATGGGTACAAAAACAGCAGAAGACTATACTGAAGCTGTAATTAATGCTTATTCCGGGCTGCTCGGCAGATTCGGCAGCGCAGGTGCAGAATGGGTACAGTTTGACGAGCCATATCTGGTTTATGATTTAGCAGAAAAGGATATTGCTCTTTTTGAGAAGCTGTATAGTGGTATTCTTTCTTCTAAAAAGAAGGTCAAGGTTCTGCTTCAAACCTACTTCGGAGATCTCCGAGACTGCTACGGCAGCGTAAGTTCTCTTGATTTTGACGGTATCGGCCTTGATTTCACCGAGGGCAATAAAACTTTTGAGTTGGTAACAGAAAATGGCTTTGCAAATGGGAAACTACTGTTCGCGGGTGTTGTGAACGGCAAAAATATATGGAAAAATAACTACAAGACAACCCTTTCCTTGCTTACGGAGCTTAAAGCAAAAGGAATAGACACGGTAATAAGCACTTCCTGCTCTCTTCTTCATGTTCCGTATACACTGAAAAATGAAACCAAGCTGCCTAAAAAGTACACCGGGCATTTTGCCTTCGCAGAGGAAAAGCTGCTTGAGCTAGCCGAGTTAAAAGAACTTTCAGAATGCGATTATACCAATGCAGGCGCTTTCAAAGTAAACGCGGCGCTTTTTGAGAGCAGACCGGATTGCTTTGACCCTGCCGTCCAGGAGAGAGTTGCAAAAATCAACGACAGTGATTTTACAAGACTTCCTGAGTTCTCCGCCAGAGAAACAGTTCAGAAAAAGGAGTTTGATCTGCCTGTTTTCCCGACAACAACGATCGGTTCTTTTCCGCAGACTGCCGATGTAAAGGCAAACCGTACCGCCTTCAGAAATGGCGGTATCAGCGTGGAGCAATATGTTGAGTTCAACCGTAAAAAGATTTCCGAATGTGTTGAATTGCAGGAAGAAATCGGGCTGGATGTCCTTGTTCACGGTGAATTTGAAAGAAACGACATGGTCGAGTATTTTGGAGAGCAGTTGAACGGTTATCTGTTTACCGAAAAAGCGTGGGTGCAATCTTACGGTACCCGTTGTGTGAAACCACCGCTTATCTGGGGCGATATTTCCCGAGACAAGCCTATGACGGTTGAGTGGTCGTTATATGCCCAGAGTCTTACAAAGAAACCAATGAAGGGTATGCTTACAGGCCCCGTAACCATTCTCAACTGGTCTTTCCCCCGCGAGGATATCTCCTTGAAGGAAAGCGCTTATCAGATTGCCCTGGCAATCCGTGACGAAGTGCTTGATCTGGAAGCGAACGGTATCCGCATTATTCAGGTGGATGAAGCTGCCCTTCGCGAAAAGCTTCCGCTAAGAAAAAGCGACTGGTACAGCGAATATCTGGATTGGGCAATTTCTGCCTTTCGGCTCGTTCACAGCGGTGTAAAAGCTGAAACTCAGATTCACACGCATATGTGTTACAGTGAATTCACTGATATCATTAAAGCGATAGACAATATGGATGCCGATGTTATTACCTTTGAGGCCTCCCGTTCTGACTTACTGATACTGGATTCCTTGAAAGAAAGCGATTTCAAAACCGAAGCTGGTCCCGGAGTCTATGATATTCATTCACCGAGAGTACCGTCCGTACAAGAAATAAAAACCGCGCTGGATAAAATGCTTGAAAAAATCAGCCCCGAAAAGCTATGGATTAATCCCGACTGCGGACTGAAAACGAGAGGAATAGCCGAGACCACAGCAAGTCTTAAAAATTTGGTAGAGGCAGCGAAAGAATTGAGAAATGAGAACAGTTGAACTTTTTAAGAAAAAAACGGTTTTGTCTTATGAGGTATTTCCGCCCAAACCCACCTCGCCGGTAAATACTATTTACGAAACCCTTGATGAATTAAAAGAGCTGTCTCCCGATTTTATCAGCGTGACCTACGGTGCAGGCGGCGGTAAGAATAACAGTGAAACCTTCAAAATCGCCTCAGCAGTCAAAGGTTACGGTATCGAGAGTGTTATCCACCTTCCTTGTACCAGACTTACAAAAGAGGATGTATCGCAGAAGCTCAACGAGCTTAAAAGTATAGGAATCGAAAATATTTTAGCTTTGCGTGGTGATATTCCGAGCGAGGGCTGCGTTCAAGGGGATTTCAAATATGCTTCCGATTTGGTTGCCTATATAAAAAAGCAGGGGGATTTCAATGTCATAGCAGCCTGTTACCCCGAGGGGCACATCGAATCCAAAACCAAAGTCGAGGACATTCAGAATCTGAAAATTAAGGTTGATGCAGGCGCTGACCAGCTAATCACGCAGTTATTCTTTGACAACGAATACTTTTATTCCTTCGCTGAACGGTGTCAGCTGGCTGGGATCAATGTTCCGATTGAGGCGGGGATCATGCCTGTGATTAATAAGAAGCAGATTGAGCGCATGGCATCGCTTTGCGGAGCGACTGTTCCGAAAAAGTTTATAGCCATGATGGAACGCTATGAAAATAACCCGATTGCTATGCGGGATGCGGGTATTGCATACGCCGTTGACCAGATAGTAGATTTGATTGCTCAGGATGTTGATGGAATTCATCTTTATACAATGAACAATCCGTATATTGCCCGAAAGATTCATGAATCAATACAAACCTTGGTTTGATGTGGATATAACAAACACCCCACAAGGTCAAAATGGGTGATACAAGGCAGTTGAAAGATATCTTTACCGTATCGCCTTAACCGCCTTGATTTTTCCCAGGCTTTCTTCCATCATACGTATTTGGTACCCGCACATCAACGCGCTTTCATAGCGCATTTCGGCAGAATCGTCTTGAGCGCTTAGGTTTTTGAGAATGGATAAATTCCTGTGTGTGTCGCAATAATCACCAAATATATCCTGCAGTCTCTTTAATGAAAGAATCGTGTCCTCTTTTTTAAGCCCAAGCAACGGATCGATTATGCTGAGTGCGTAACGGAGCTTCTTGATTTCCTAAGCATGGTCGGCTGCTGGAAGATAAAGCCCATGTTACGTCTGCGAATATCCGCAAGTTCGTTTTCCTTAAGCTCCGACAAGTCTTTCCCCCCAAATAACCCTTCCTGAATACCGTCCATTCGTTCGATGATTCTATTATACACGTGCAATCTTGTTTATAAACAATGGAAATGTTAACTGAATATTAAAATTATCGACCGCATCAACTTCCTGACTTCAAAATACCCGTTCAGGTTGAAATCGAGTACGATGCCGAAAAAGACGCAAGCGTCATATGGTATAATATTGATTTGCATGATAAAAAGACCGCCTCAAAGCACTTTACACTTTGAAGTGGTCTTTTGAATCAAGCCTCCGCTTGAAGAAAGTCAGTCGTTTTTTTCATTCTTTGGAAACCAGCCTTTTTCTACCCGCTCTTTTTGTTTCTTAAGCTCAATTATCGACCACAGGCAGGTACAGCCAAGGATGGCAAGAACGGACGATATGATAAAATGTGATACAAAACATGACGCTGTTAGGAACATAACGCCAAAAACCAAGAAGACAGACCAGATTCTATATGTAAAGTAATATTCGCACTTAATTATTATCGGATGGAAAGCCCCGATAATTATGAATGAGGCAGCTCCTATAATCAATCCGGTATAATTCATTTTGCGCCCTCTTTTGATATATATAACACAAAAATATGCTTCATATTGTCTCTTTTTTTACTCCTGGTTCGGTCAACGTGAATATAGTGCTTACCCAAAAGAAAAGGTGGTGTTCTTCACCTAAGTGAAGGATCACACTTTTAGCTGATATCAGAATTATAACACAGCGCAGGCAATTAGCAATTAATAATTAACTTAACTTATGCTATACAGCACGCTTATAAGTGCAAATCTACTTGCTACACCTATTCACTATTATTTTTTACAATGTCATGCCAATGATCGAGAACAAGCCTCCCTATGGCGGGATCATATATCTTTCCGAGGTTTTTCTCTATCTCCATGTAACAATATTCAAGGGAATACGCACTGCGATATATCCTGTTTGATGTCATAGCGTCGATGGAATCACATATAGCGATTACCCTGGCTCCCAATGGTATCTTTTCGCCTTTTAGCCCAGCCGGATAACCTGATCCGTCAAACCGTTCATGGTGGTGCAGGATGATATCCTTCATCTGCGCCAGATGGACAGATCCGCTTAAAATGTCAACACCGCGCTGCGGGTGTGTTTTTATCGCTTCCCATTCCAATTCATTCAGTTTCCCTGCTTTGTTCAATATGGCGTCCGGGATACCGATTTTTCCGATATCATGAAGATGGGATGCAATATGTATTTTATCGGTAACATCATTACCCAGGTCCATGAAAAAACATGTCCTCAGCGCCATATCGCTTACGCGCCGCGAGTGTCCTGCCGTATATGGATCTTTTGCGTCCAGAGCGCCTGTAATGCACTCTATAATTTCATGGTAATCTATTAACCTGCTGCAGAGATACACGATTTTCCATTACACCTCCTTCAATATCCTTTTTATATTTTCTTTAACAAAGGAATCCGTTGTTCAGCATTACAAAATTACTTTGTAGCCAGTGCTGTTAATCTCGTCCACGATTTGCTCCAGTGTCACGGCAGCCTCATCAAACTCAATAACCGATTCCTTTTTGCGCTTATTGGCTTTAACTTTCTTTATGCCGGGAAGCTTCCGAACAGCGTTCTGAACGGCGACCTCACAGTGACCGCATGCCATTCCCTCAATACGCAAAGTTATTTTCTCCATACCTAAACCGCTCCTTTCATACTTGTTAAAATGGCTTTTAGCGCGCTTCCGCTGCCGCAATGAGATTGCACAAGCGCAATATCATGAAGAGCGGCTTTTTTCTTGGCTATCTTCGCCATTTTATGCGAAACAGGATTTGTAAATAGAATAATTAAATCAGGCTGACCAATTATACCTTCCAAATTACTTACCGCCTGAGTATACACCTTCGCTTTGCAACCATGCCTACTGCATATGTTTTTGTATTCGCAGGTCATACGGGCATGTCCGCCAATTATAACTACGCTCATATCGACAACCCTCCTTTTTACTTTCTCTTTTTTACTTTCTCTTTCAAATTATTAGCTCGGGTTAGCAATGGCTAACCTCAAGGTCTTAAAGATGCGGAGAATTTCTTCTCTCCGCACGGTTAAAAGTTATTCCACCTCAATGGGTTCGGCTTCCTATTTCCGCGTTTCTTCTTTGTCGCCCACCTTTTTAATTAAGTTTTTACTCCCCAACATTCGCCATTGTCAAAGGTATCATAATTCACCTTTCTGTCCGTAACGCGAGTAAGCTATGACTAACCACCAAGCCAAATAAAATGGTTAGCGGCAACTAACTATTTTTATTCTATACTTTCCGGTAAATGTTTGTCAAGCAGTTTGAGAAAATCTTACTATGCATACGCACCTATGTGTTGAATTAAAAAGTAAGCTCCAGTTTCAAATAGGAAACTGGAGCTTACTTTTTAATTCAACACATTTTTATTGGTTTATTACCAACAAAAATGTAGCTTTGCATTTCATTCATAGTAATTCCATTATCCCATTGTAGAAAATAGCGTACCAAAATTAAAATTTATATATCCATTGTACTCAAGAAACATAGATTGAACATTATTCTTTAATCTTGCTAAGTGTCTTTATCAAAAAACTGTTCACAGAGGAAAGTATATCAATATGCTGTGCCAGATGTCAGCAGGAAAAGAATCTCATATCCAGCCAATCCTAAAATAGAAAACGCACAAAAGGAAAACAGTGTCTTGCGTCGGAAACAATTACCCTTATAAATAAAGAAGTATAGAGAAAGACCAATGATAATCCTACCAATAATAGCAGGAATCATGTGCATGTAATCGGGTAAATGTAGTAATTCGTTTAAGCCTTCAGCAAGAAAAACAGAGGGTAATATACTTGCAACCCAATCATATTTCGGGTCTTTTTGCAAAAAAGCACCTGCTCCGAAAATGATGCCTGCCACGGCAGCACAGGCAAGCCAGATATAAAAATAGTAGCCTCCAAATGAAAAGGAATGACTGTTTACAACTGATTCTACCCAATAGTATGAAATTACGCAAACTACAAGCGTTTCTATACAGAGTAGAATCGATAAATATTTCCCCTTTCCAGCTGATGCTATAAAGAATGCTGGTATTAGCCAAACCGCCCCCGAGTTTGCCAAGGAATTCAGCGAACCTGGCAGGTACTTTTTGCCCAAACACCGTCAGAATCCCTGTGAACAGTCCAACGAATAAGGCGCATACAAGTTGAATGGTAATGACCTTTTTATTTGAGTCCATAGAATTCTCCCTTTTGATATAATATCGTTTTATTTACATGTCGTATAAAACCTAAAATTTAGTTATATAAATAATCAGGTTAAAACAGATACAATTCTGTATCTGTTTTACCACAAAAGTTAAAGAAGTCAACCGCAACAGCAATCGACTTCTTTCGACAAAAATCTTGTAACCATAGTGGGAAAAGATTTTTCGAGTCGGGGGAAAGCGTCCCTTATAATCTAAACGAAAATAGAAAATTTATTTTCCTGAAGAAATAACTTTATAATATAGAGTTCAGAAACAGCCAGCTTTCATAGCGCAATGCACCTTAGACCATTTGGTGTTGTGTCCTTACTTTTAAGTTTGCCTGTTTCATATTTGTGATTACCATTGAATATGAACAACCGGCTTTATTAAATCTGCTGGCTTCTCATCCATTAATATAAAGGCATCCTTAATTTTATCAAATCCTTCAAATTTATAATTTAGCAACTTTTCTGGAGATACCCTGTTATTCCTGATTAGATTAAGCATCTTCTTCATTCTGAGTGCTCCTCCAGGACAGAAACCCCCACGAATTGTAATATCGGACATACCCAATCCCCAATTATATGCTGGTATGTTAAACGATTCCGCGGCATCAAAGAAATTTATATTCGCTATCGTGCCGTTATTCTTAACAATTTGCAACGCCTGGTTCATTGACTCCGTATTACCACCAGCAATTATCGCACAATCTGCCTTGGCATTCTCAAGTGAAAGAATCTGTTCAACAATATTGCCATTTTTATAACTTATAATATCAGTAGCTCCATATTCTTTAGCAAGTGCAACACAGTTTGGCCTGGTTCCAATGGCAATGATTCTTCCGGCACCTCTCAATTTTGCACCAGCTACAGCCATCAGACCAACCGGCCCGATTCCAAACACAACTACTGTATCACCCAACTGGATGTCCGCCATCTCAGCTCCATAAAAGCCCGTCGACATCATGTCGGTAGCCATCAATGCGGCATCTGTAGAAACACCCTCAGGCAACAAGACAAGATTCGCATCAGCGTTGTTCACTGAGAAAAATTCGGCAAAAACACCATCCTTGCGCAAAAGGAATTTGAAGCTGCTCATTAAGTCTTCATCATGAGCATTATTGGAATTTCTCTGTTGCAATGCAATTTTTTCCCAGTCGGGCGTATTGCAGGGAACAACCACGATGTCTCCAGGCTTAAACTCATGAACAAGGCTTCCCACCTCCACAACTTCTGCGACAGCCTCATGACCAAGTATAACGTTAATTAATTCACCTGCACCACCGTGCATGGCGTGAGTGTCTGAGGAGCAAATTGAAACCGCAATAGGACGAAGAACAGCATCCATTGGTCCGGCAGACGGCTTATCTTTTTCAATCCATCCATGTTTATTGACGCTAAGCGAAGCATAACCTTTCATATTAAAATATCCTCCTTTTGTTAAATCCATAACAATATCTATATTATCGATTAACTTCAGAGGAATTACAAACAAATAAACGTTGTTGATATGTAACTCAAAATTGTTTATCAGGTACAATCTCTAAGATGAACACTTTCGCAGGATGTGGTCAATCAGGATTTGTGTCGTATTGGAAATTTGTCTGCCTTTTTTCGTGATCAATGTTATATTCCAGGCATATTCTTCTATATCGATAGGGATGGTGCGAACATCTGGATAATTGAGCTTGTCCACGATACCTTCAACAGAAAATCCGATCCCCCTTTGGTTATGCGCCTTATAGTATAAGCCAAGAATACTGTTGGTCATGTCAACAATATGAGTATGGATTCCTTTTTCTCTGCAAATCTGTTCAAAGGATAGATAACTTCTATGTTTATAATCCATTGTTATAAGTTTTTCCCCATTCAAATCATTAAGAGAAATCTGCTCTTTACTGGCCAGATGGTGATCTTTGTAAACTAAAAGATAAACCTGCTTTTTAATAACGGGGAAACAAGTGAATTTTCTGGTGTCCATCGGAAAAGCAGTGAGGGCAATATCTGCAGTCTCATTGAATATGGAGTTTTCACACTCCATCTCATAATCTTCAGTCGTCATTAGTTTGATTTCAGGATAAGCAGACGCAAATGACAGCAGAACGTCAGATGGCAAAGTGCATAACATATCAGTTGCTACACGAAGGTTAATCAAATCGGTTTTCGAGCCTCTAAGGTTCGCCAGTTCTTGCATAAGTGCATTATACTCCCGAACCAGATCGCCGCTGTTTTGATATAAATAATCACCTTCCTGTGTAAGCCGAAGTCCTTTTGAATCCCTTTCGAACAGCGCAATTCCTAATTCATTTTCCAGATTCTTAATTTTCTTACTGACTCCTTGAGGTGTCATATATAGCATTTTCGAAGTTTGATAAAAACTCTTATATTTGCATACCTCTAAAAAAATATTTAACTGCTTGATATCCAATCCTTATATTTCTCCTATACTTAAAATTGTAAATGTTATAGTACTTAAGGAAACTTCACAATAATCTTTACAAATCGAAACAAGAATAAAAGATGTTCTCACCTTTATTTGTATTATACAAATCCCTTCAAGTACGTCAAGAAAATTAAAAAAATACTTGTATTTAATAAGTGATAATGTCAGGATGTAAACGCAAAAGAAAATACTCAGCAGGAAAAATCACGATAGCTTTTGCCGCCATCGTGCAGATATCTTTTAATGTGAGTCCGACTCCCCCTTTTCTATATTAGATTAACCTCATTTGTTCATCAAGCGTAGTATCACGAAGCACACTATGTGCTGTGCAAGGGGATCAGGAAAACCACAGCGGAGCTGGGGCTTAGTTTTCTTGCTTACAATTTAAGAAGGGCAATCAATATGATCGGTGCGACAGCAATCCTGGAGGGAATCAAGGCCTAAAAGGTCTTGTTTTTTGTTTTCAAAGGGCTGGCAAAATGAAAGAACGCTGAAATTTCAACGTTTCAGCGTTCTCATTTTGCCCTTTTCGGACACTTTATGGTGCGCGCGGAGGGACTTGAACCCCCACGGTCGCCCGCTAGATCCTAAGTCTAGTGCGTCTGCCAATTCCGCCACGCGCGCATATTTCAAACCGCAACAAAACTAATTATACTTGAAATTAACTGCTTCTGTCAACAGTTTATCATCTAAATCTCTTTTTAGTAATGTAGGATTACAATACATGTGTTACATCTAATTTAAAAAATAAATACAGAAAACCACCAAATGTGTTATGTTTAAAGTTACCACACAAAAAACATTCACTTTTAAGGAGGTTTTCCGTATGGCAAGTATAACACAAGATATGAAATATCGTCTATCACTAATAAATTATTCCCAAAGGTATGGTGTAACTCAAGCAACTATCAAGTATCGCTGTAACAGGCAATATATCTATCGCTGGCTTCGCCGATATGATGGCACGATTCATTCCCTTGCGGAACGTTCTCGCCGCCCTCATTCCCATAAGAATCAACATACTGAAGAAGAGCTTAAGCTAATCAATGATATGCGCCGCAGAAATCCCCATTCAGGGTGTTAATGACATAATTGAATTACCCAATTCGGACCGAGATTTTTCCCCACTTTTGGTATACTGAAAACGTGAAAATCTCCTAACGAAGGAGGTAATTTATTCATGTTGGAGGTACATATGCAAACAA
>JAQWBM010000020.1:36195-36811 GCA_028706405.1 Eubacteriales bacterium | reverse complement strand
TAAATAGCGTTGGTTTTGACAGCACTAAGCCCACGATTTTGATCGGGTGTGCTCCGTGTCAGGGCTTTTCATCGCATAGAAAAAAACACTGGGACAACGAGGATGATGATCGCAACAGTTTGGTGATTGCTTTCTCACGTATTGTTACCGAGGTCAACCCCGACATATTTGTTATGGAGAACGTACCGGAATTTTTATCCAATAGATACTGGAGGTATTTCAGTAAAGCGCGCGAGACGTTTTGCGAGGCGGGATATACGGTCAAGCAGAACATCTATAACTCCGCTGAGTTTGGTGTGCCTCAGGAGAGATTCCGTTCTATTATAATTGGGATGAAAAAAGACTTTCTGCTTCCGGAGGGCTATTTTACTTCAGATGAATATAAGACCGTTCGCGATGCGATTGAGGGCCTGCGTCCACTTGAGGCAGGAGGAGTTGACCCGAACGACCCGCTGCATAAAGCTGTGGCTCATAAACGCAGTACCATAGAGGTCATTAAAAAAGTCCCTCACGATGGTGGAAGTTTACCACAAGGCGAGGGACCTGCATGCTTGGCGAAAGTTAATGGTTTTTATGATGTGTATGGGCGGCTCAGTTGGGATAAACCTGCGATCAC
>JAQWBM010000020.1:35000-36185 GCA_028706405.1 Eubacteriales bacterium | reverse complement strand
CCGCAATCCGGCAAGCGGGCGCTACACACACCCTGTTCAAGATAGAGGGTTAACGGCGAGAGAAGCGGCAAGATTACAGAGTTTCCCTGATGGTTTTCAATTTGAAGGCAAATCCGATGACATTTATCGTCAAATAGGAGAAGCTGTTCCTCCTTTGCTTTCATGCGGGGTCGCGGTAAACGTGCTAATAGAGTACCTATCAACAGAGCCGACAACTGCTCAACTTCAAACCGGTATCGAAACTATCGAGCTGCCGGTGAGCAATTCATACTCCAGCGTAATTGCAGGCATCAAGAACACAAGGAGGCGAGCTTAATATGCGTTTCACTTGTGTTGATGGTTTCTCAGGGGCTGGCGGTTTATCATTGGGATTGAGCGAGGCGGGATTTGAAATCCTGTTGAGTTTTGACATAGACAAAAGATGTATCGAATCGATACAAAGCAATTCTAAATATTTCGCGCATCCCGCTCTCTGCGAGGACATAAGAAATATGCTTGGAGGGCGGCTGCTTGATATGATCGGGTTAAAGCAAGGCGAGTTGTTCTTGCTTGCCGGAGGTCCCCCTTGCCAGGGGTTTTCTGTCCAACGTATCGGTAAGGATACAGACATTCGAAATGAGCTGGTTCTCCTATACGGAAGACTTATCGAAGAGGTTCGTCCGATGTTTTTTGTTATGGAGAATGTATCGGGTATTCAGGGGAAACGAGGAAAAACCATCTTGGCGGAGCTGATTGAGAAAATGGAGTCTATTGGGTACCATGTTCATAAACAACCCGTCGATGCAGAGGATTATGGTGTTCCACAACGGAGGAAGAGACTTGTCTTGGTAGGCGAACGGCATGATATTGGTTCGACGTATATATTCCCCAAGGCAACGGGCGAAAAACGTACTGTTCGTGATACAATAGCTTTCCTTCCACCACCTCCTGAAGACGGTAAACCGCATCCTGACTACCCATTGCATCGACGCGATCGGTTGTCAGAAAAAAATCTTCAACGCATACAGGCGTTGCAGCAAGGGCAAGGGCGAGATCATCTGCCCAAAGAGTTGTTAGCTGATTGTCACAAAGTTGACAGCGCTATTATTGGACATCGTAACGTATATGGCCGCATGTCTTGGGACGAAGTAGCGCCAACCATAACCGCTCGCTTCGACAGCTTTACCCGAGGCCTATTTGGTCATC
>JAQWBM010000020.1:0-30000 GCA_028706405.1 Eubacteriales bacterium | reverse complement strand
GATTGCAAAGCATCTCACCGAGAGCGGTATCCTGACACCGGCGCGCAAAGCGGTCTGGCAGTCCACCACCGTTCTCAGTATTTTGCAAAATGAAAAATACAAGGGCGATGCGATTCTGCAAAAAACCTTCTGCGTGGATTTCCTCACGAAAAAGATGAAAGTCAACGAGGGCGAAGTTCCGCAATATTATGTAGAAAACAGCCACCCCTCTATCGTCACGCCGGAGACCTTCGACATGGTGCAGTACGAACTCGGCCAGCGCAAAAGCAACCGAGGATACAAAGCCAGCGACAGCCCGTTCTCCGGCAAAGTTATCTGCGGCGAGTGCGGCGGAGCTTACGGCTCGAAGGTATGGCATTCCACCAGCAAATACCGACGCCCCATTTGGCAGTGTAACCATAAATACAGAGGCAAAAAATGCGGCACGCCTCACCTTTACGAGACGGCTCTACGGACGGCTTTTGTGGAGGCTTTCAATCGTTTCGTCGAAAACAAGGGCGAGATTCTACAGGATTACGAGACCGTGGTTCTGGCGCTGACCGACACATCCTCACTTGAGAAAAAACAAGCTGAGTTAAAAAGCGAGTACGATATCGTCATGGAACTTATGAGAAAATGCGTGGAAGAAAATGCCCGCACCGTTCTCGATCAGAATGAGTACAACCAGCGATATACCGCTTTGATGGAACGCTACGAGGCCGCCCAGAATGGTATTGCTGAAATCAACGATAAAATGCTGGAGCGCACCGCCAAGCGGGAAAAGATAACACGTTTTCTTGATGATATAAAAAGCCACGATAAGCTGATTACCGAGTTTGATGAGAAACTCTGGCTTGCCACAGTCGATTCGGTGACTGTCCACTCCGAAAGCAAAATGGCGGTCACTTTTAAGGACGGCAGCGAGGTCATGGTGAAGATATAGAAAACCAATGAAACAATGATGCCTGTGAAAATGGCGAAAACGCCACTTTCACGGGCTCTTTTTGTTTTAAGATTGACAAAAATGTAGTTTGTGATATAATAATAACATTGACAACGTTGTTATCAATGTTATCTGGAGGTCGAACATGCTTGATGTAAATGAATTATTAGCATTAGCAATAAAGGAAACAGAAAAATTAGAAGTTGATGAGGTGTTTCTCGTAAAGGACTTATTCAAAGGATATGAATGGAATAGAATACCTCGAAATGATAGATTACTTCTCGGCACATTGTTTCTCAATCGTGTAAATAAAAAAGAGACCTCTATTCGACCAATTGAAAAGACCTCTTCAGGTCAGCAACGATATAAGGTGAAATAGGAGGGATTGTGTGGCTGAAATGATTCTCCCCAAAAGTGAATACGACTCCGCTATTAATGCGTTGGATAATATATTATCGCAAACAGTTGAGAGCATTGCATTAACAGATGCCGTGCCGCTGCTTGACGATGTCGCTGACTCAAATAAAGTTTTCAAGGGTAAGCTTTCAGTTTTATTTGTTGATATGCGAAAATCTACTGATCTAACAGACGAGTTGAAAGCCAAAAAGATGGTTAAAGTATATCGCGCATTCATTCGTATGATTATTCAAGGTATCCGATATGCTGGAGGTTTTGCTCGCCAATTTGCCGGAGACGGCATTATGGGTGTTTTTCACGACTCATCAGACGAAGATTCGGTGACTCGTTCATCTCAAAAGGCTGTCAACGCTGCAAGATATATATTAACCTTGATTGATTACTGCCTGAATCCATCACTGAAAAAGTACATTCCTGATGTGGCAGTCGGATGTGGCGTTGGTATTTGCACTGGCGATATCATGATAACTAAAGTAGGGATGCGTGGCAAAGAGGCAGATGAAAGCTCCGAAAATGAAACAGGCATCGTATGGGTAGGTTCCACTACAAATTATGCAAAGAAGAATTGCGACTCAGGCAATGGCAGGCTCGACTTGATAGTAAGCAATCTGATGTTGATGATGAAGATGAACAAAATAACTGGAATGCTTATAATTTATATAAACAAATCTTCTCATCGGTTCATTGTGAAAGAGCTTTTGCCCTTGGCATGAAAAAGAGTTTTTGGACGGAAAAACTAACAAAGTTGATTGAATGCGGTCGTAAAGTAGGTAAAAGTGAAAAAGAGGTTAAAAGCGAAATATGCTATGCTTTAGTGAGTTTATATCAAAACTTAGAGATGTATGATGAAGCTTATTATGCCTTGTGCTTACAAGCTGAAACTCTCTCTTGGATACACGCTTCCACTGTTGAAGCTATTCTTGGAAAAACATATTTAAGAACCCAGTTAAAGGAAGTAATTGAGAATAGGCTTAAAACTGCGTTGCTGCCGGACATCAGAAAGGCATTAGAAGAATGCCTAACCAAAATCAAATAGAGGCGATTTTATGGAAAAGAATGAGAAGCGAGACGAATTAAATCAAATATTGGATCGAAATATTGCGTGGATCGAAAACTGTGATTCCAAAACATCCATAGTATTGGGTTGCATTGGAATCATCGCCGGTATATTGTTAGCTGCTGACTATGTCAGCAGAATTATTGCTATATTCAGGAATTTTTTAGAGACGCTTTCCTTTTGGTCAGTTACATATTTGATTATAGCTTATGCTTCAATCTGTACCGTCGCAGCAGGATGTTTATGTCTGCTCTTGGTACTTGTGGCTAAAATAAATCTTAAGGAATTTGCAGCTAAAGGTGTTCGTACTGATTCTTTAATATATTTTTCAAGCATTGCAAGGATTAAGACCATGAGTAGCTACAAATCGAAATTACGATCAATGAAAGATGATGAATTAGAAGAAGACTTGATTTCACAAATATATATCTGTTCGATCATATGCTCAAAGAAATTTGCTCGATATAAAATCGGATTATTGCTCTCCGTTCTTGGACTAATTTCTTTTGCTGCCATGATCATTATTGGGTTAATCGTTATATGATGAAGTTTTAAATATAAAGATAATGATCCATTACGGAATTTCAGAGGGTTGCAAAATATACGAAAATTGAGGAATAAAAAGTGAGGTTATCCGATAAATTAAAGTCATTTATCCATGACATGATCGCAACTCCGGAATTTTGGAGTGTCAATTACTATCTGCGGTCGATGAAAAAAGCGCCGCATGGTGGTGTGTTTAGTATTGGCTATCCTAACGTATTTCTAAAATACTGGCCAACTTCAACATTTCGGCTCTTTAATCCGCACCATCCTTTACCACTACCTTTGCAAAACGCTGCGATCACATTCCTCGCTGTTCTCAAAAGTACAGATATTAATATAGAGGAGATACTGCAGTTCTGCTTTAAGTTAGATACCGATAACCCTGAAAATCCCGACAATGGGAATCGCCTATTTTTAGCGATATCGGGCGGTATAATAAAAATCAACAGCGACTGTAGGCAAGACCAATGGGATGCGGTGTCTAATGCTGGCGATGGTAAAATCAGCTATTCTGAAAATTTTAATTTTGATATGAATCGCCTTTTGTGTGCATTTATTTGTACGCTTGTAGAACGTCGTGCCCATTGCATTCACGATATAAAAGAAATTGTTAGCCGAGAAAAGTTATTAAGTGACTCAGATGATTATGGTTTGTATGATATAACAGACGCTACTTTTGAGAGGCAAGGTTTCCGATTAAACGATACATATTTCCTCTACAACATTTTCTTTGATACCTCCATTGGTGATGCTAACGATCAAGTGCCTCGAACTATTCAAATAATTCAGAGCATTCGGCCCTCTGTAAAGATATTTATGCGCTGCGATGAAAACCTTGCTGTTCCATACTCGCAGAATGTAAGCACGGCATCTTGGGATTCCCAAAAATGGCGCGGAATAACACTGAATTTCGATAATATTTCAAGACAACTCGCAGGCGGTAAAGAAGTGGTCGTGCATTTTGACCCTGAAACTAGCCATAAAATCCTTGTATATATCACAAAGGAACGAGATAATAACGGGGTGGAATTCTATGGTCTGAATGTTGAACAGTTATGGAACCCCGAAATATTTATGAAAAATGAGGACATTATTATTACAAACTACATCCACGGGACATATTATCCATCGCGTGAGACTTTTTCGCACATTGACTTTTCAGCTAATCAATATCGTAAGGATATTTTTATAGGTAAATATGATGATGCAGTGATGCAGACAGGGATTCCAATTGATAAGCACACGGATACGCGTGTAGAGCATTATAAAGTATGGTGCGTAAAAGGAGATGGCCTCAGCATCGAAGTGTGGGCTGGTTTGGTCTGTGCCACACTTGATACCCCGTTCCGTAGCATCTTTATGGAGACGATAGGTGGTAGTTATACTGAGGGCGATGGCTAATAACTCGAAATTGATTTTGGTAATGAATTAGAATACCGCAGGATGTTAGTTGAATAATCCGCTTGCGGGGTCTTTATTTTAAAATATTGACAGACTCTTTTTAGAGGTGGTGGGTAGTTGTTTTCTTTTGAATATGAAGATTGGAGAATGGTCTGCTCACAGATTGGACTGCAGAAACGTGGACGAAAAAGTATGTATCTGCAATGGTATCCATTTACACGGCTATCATCAAAGGAAAAAGAAACGCTGATTAGCGAGAGTTTCTTCAATGATTATATAAAGTCAGGCTTATTTTTATATTATTCTGAGAGTTGGCTCATTACTAACAATTACATCATGAAAGGTGATGGCAACTTTAGGAATGCCTCGTTAGTATCTCCAATTATGTATTTAGTGGCATTAACGATTGGAAAAAGCATCTCAAAGGTGTATCAATCCCAGCGGCAACCTTCAGTTAGCGTTTTCTATGCCGGAAATTATGATGAAGACAGGCTTTACTATAAAAAAGACTATGATGTGTTTTTCAAAACACTAAATGATTTATCCCAGTCCTATAAGTATTTTATTAAAACAGATGTCAAAGATTTCTTCCCTAATATCGATATGAATAAATTGTTCGATATTATTAATCTTAGATTTGCTGAAACCAGCGTTCAAATAGCCCAAAAGGATTTATTGGTGTATAAAGAACTACTGTTATGCTTGGGGCAGGGTGAATTTCCTCTCATCGAAAACTGTGCAATTTCTTCGTATTTGGCGACGATTGTGTATTTAGAAAACCCAGATGCGAAACTATACGCATATATTACAGATAAAGAGTCTCATGTAACGGAATTTTCAATGGTTCGATATGTTGACGATTTGTATATACTGTTCAATTCAGACTTATCTGAAACTATGATTACCCCTATGGTTAATCGTATTGTAAATACCTACTCAAGCGAATTGAAAAAGCTAAACCTATCGCTTAATAGAGGGAAGACCTCATGGAAGCTCACTTCGGATATAAGCGAAGAATTAAAAAAGTCTCTATACGATGAGCAGTTTAATGGCAAGGAATGCAATATTACCGATTTCGTAGATAGTAGCCTTTTATTAAAATTTCTTGGAAATATAAAAGAATCACTTCTTAATTATAATTTGGATGCGGTTAAGTACCTTGAATTGATTAATGAAATTTTCAATATCCCTCAAGCTGAATATACGCCGCAGGAGATATATAATTCGCTCGTATATGAAAAACATTCGTTGTTTCGCGATACGCAAATTATTGAAATACTTTTCAACCTCGTACGCTTTGATTATAATTTTTTAAAGTTGGATACAAAACGTCTCACTGTTATGTTACTAAAAACACAGAACGGTGATCTTATCAAAGCTATGCTTTCAGAGCTATTTGAAGCCAACAGAAGAGGTGTGTGGAATATATATGATACTTCGCTTGCCATAAATTATCTCTTACAAAGGAATTTCAACCACGTCGATTTGCTGAAAATCTTAAAAGATGAAGAACAGTCTGTTCACTCCTATTATGAACTATTTTGTAAATCGTCATTTATCTCTTCAATGGAGCAATCCAAGCAGAAATATATAAGGAGATTTGGAACATCTATTTTTTATAAACAGGATGACAAACTATTCTTCCTATATTTCATGTATATGGTGGAAATGAAGAAAAACAATTATCTATCAGCGTTTGCTTATTATAAGAATTTCTTTGATAGGATTTCAGCTCATTTGGCCTACACTATAAATGGTAACCAAGCGAAGGGCAAGCCGAACTATAAGGGATATTATAAAGAAGGTGCTTTCAGACATCTATATGCTGGGATTGCTGATACTGATAAAGCGTGTCATAGTTTGCACCCAATGCACCAAAAATGCACCCGCTTGGCTTTTTACATAGCAAACGTGTTATTGTATCAAAAGCAAGGTCATTATATCACCCTGCTGATCCAGGGTGCAAACCGAACCCTTCCGGTGGAAAGCATCTTATTTTTTGAACAGCAGAACCATGCAGTGATGGTACATACTCATGCGAAAGCATTGCGCACCAGCCAGACGGTAAAACTTTCTCATATAGAACCCACGCTGCCGGAGCATTTCTTCCGCTGCCACCACAGCTATATTGTAAATCTGCGTACCGTCCGGGAGGTGGATAAGGAGTTGAAGATCTTTATCATGCAGGATGGCAGCCGGGTACATATCCGCTATCAATCCCTGAAAAAAGCGGTGCAGGAATATGAGCGCTGCCTGTTTGACACGATGAGAGGGGGTTGGGTATGAAGCATTTAAAGCAATATAAAAGATTTTTTGCGCTTGCTTTTGTGTGCTTTCTGGCTGTGGCATTGATGCTGATCGGTAACGCTTCCCTGAAACACAGGGAAGTTCTGGAAAATGACGCAACAGGCAAAATGCGCACCGTGACTGCCGTGATTTATGAAGCCGGTGACGGACAAAGGGGGGTGCTGTCACTGCCGGGAAAGTTGGTTGGTCTTGAGCCCCGCACGGAGGTAACTCTTTCCGCCATGGTGCAGGCGCAGCCGGGGGAAAGTCTGCTGGTCAAATCTGTATTTGCGCCTTTACACCTGTATGTGAACGGCACGCCGCTTTACGAATACGGGCAGGAGGGCAGCTATCCTGCCTATATGAACGATCCGCCAACCGGACTTGCGATTGTAAAGCTGCCGGAGAGCAGCGGCGAATTTTCCCTGCGGGTGGAATATGAATCGCTGACACAGCGGGATACCCTGTCCCTTCCGGCATTTTATGCCGGGGATAACGCGGCGCTGCTGGAGCGTTTATTTAAGTCGGAGGGGTTTTCCCTGCTGTTTTCGCTGATCCTGATTTTACTTGGGACCGCTATGACACTGGTATCCCTGACCTTTGTACGAAACCTTCCCTCTGGTACATCCTTTCTGTGGTTGGAGCTGTTCTCCCTGTCGGCGGGAATATGGGTGTTTGGGGAATGCGATCTGTCTGCATTTCTCCTGCCGTATCCCGCACTTCTATATGCTATGGCCTATGCAGGGCTTTTCTGTATGGCGATTCCGTTTTTACGTTTCGGGCTTATAATCTTAAACCCGCAAAGCAAGCTGCCTTTCGGAATCATGCTGTGGGTGCATTATGCTTCGGTGGCGGGGGCGTTTCTGCTTCAACTCACCGGGTTGATGGACTTTACAAGGAGTCTTTACTGGTTCCACATCATCACGCCGCTGGGCTTTGTCACCTTTGCAGTCTGCCTTGTATGGGAACATTTCAGGCACCATAATCCGGCGGCAAGGCGCTTTGCTCCCGCCGTTCTGCTGCTGGCGGCTTCCACCGTGCTGGAGGTCATCAATTACTGGCTGAACCTGACAGTGACACTGACTTTGTTCTTCCAGCTTGGAGTGCTGGCGTTTGTCATTTCACTCGGGATTGTAAGCGGCTATTATGTACGTGAATCCATGCGCAACGCCGCTGAACGGAACCGGCTGGAATATGAAATGAGGACGTTGGAGAGGCAGTTATACTTACAGCGGCTGCAATACCAAAGGATAGCAGAAAATGAAAAACTGATCAAAGCCCAGCGTCATGATCTGCGCCATCAGCTTGCCGTTCTGCGAAGCTTAACCTCGGACGAGCAAAAGCTGAACGAATATATTGACCGTTTGGTAGAAAACATCCCCTCCGGCGGGGGTGTCCGGTTTTGCGAAAACTATTCCGTAAACGCCGTAGCGGTATACTATTGTGCCATGGCAAAACAGGCGGGAATCGACATTTCTGTTGTTCTTACCGTACCGCAGGAATTGGACGGAGCGGCAGAAAGCGATCTGTGCGTATTAGTTGGCAATCTGATGGAAAACGCCGTGGAAGCCTGCGGACGCATTGAATCAGGCAAACGTTTTATCCGTATCAACAGCGGATTGGAGCATGGTATTCTGACCCTTACGGCGGACAACAGCTTTACGGGCAGAATCCGAAAACAGGACAACGCTTTCCTGTCCTCCAAGCGTCCGGGAGAGGGTACAGGCATATCATCCGTGACGGCAGTGGCAAAAAAATACGGCGGCAACGCCCGGTTTGAGGAAAATGACGGCGTATTTCAGGATTCGGTGTATTTGCGGCTGGGAGAGCAGATTCGATAATTCATTTCACAGCGCAGTAATATAGGGAAACTCCAAGTTTATTTTTCCCGTCCTGACTTGACGCGATCCTGCATAATGCTAATGCTTGCAACATGCTTGAAGTAGTAGTATAATAACAATACTATATTTTTAGGCGGTGTGCGGCATGGATTATATGACCATTAAGGAAGCCGGTGAAAAATGGGGGCTTGGGATCAGAATTGTGGCACTGTACTGTACCAGAGGAAGAATAGACGGCGCGGTGAAAAAGGGAAACCTGTGGCTTATTCCCAAAGATGCAGTTAAACCGGAGGATAGAAGACGAAAAAAAGCATCAATTCAAGAAGAAAAAGAACCAGCGTTAAGCAAAGACATATATGAATTATATGAACAAAACAGGCATGAAGGTCCATGGTCTTTTCAGTCGCTGTATGAAAACAAAGAGCTGTTTATGGAGATCGTGAAGCGCTTTCCCTATCCGATGCACATATGCGCGCCGGACGGTACAATGCTCCTGGCGAATGAAGCATATCTAAAGTTTGCTAAAACATCAAACCCTGAAAGACTGTATAAAAAACATAATATATTGCTGAATCCCAACCTTGAAAGGTGGGGAATAAAGGACTTTGTTCTGCAGGCGTTTCAGGGAGAAGCCGTTTGCGCGTATGATGTCAAAGTACCGTATCAGGAAATCATTGAGCGGTTGGGAGACAACAAGGAGCCGGTAAGCGAAAGCCTGTTTCACAACATGACTGCCCTGCCTATACGCGACAGCGCCGATCAATTGATATTTGTCGTGTTTATTTTTATCACATCCAGGTCTTATCAGGACAGGGAAGAAATTATAAAAGGCAAGGAATACATAGACGACCACTGGAAAGAGGAATTTGACATAGATAAGCTGGCGGGCATCGTTCACATGAGCAGGTATCACTATACCCGTTTATTTAAACAACATACGGGTATGTCGCCCTATAACTATTATCAAGATGTAAAGTTTGGTAAACTCAAGGAAAAGCTGTGCGATATCAATCTCTCCATAACCCGGGCTTTTGATGAATGCGGCGTGGATTACAACGGGAATTTGGCAAAAAAATTTAAAGATAAAATAGGAATGACTCCTTCCCAATATCGCACGAAGATGACTAAAAAGTAATAATGTTGAAAAAAAGGCTTCTGACCGAAATGGTTCAGAGGTCTTTTTTTATTGTAACATAGCAAAAATCACAGGAAACAGAGCACTGATTCACTATCTTGAGCACCACTATTCTCATAAAATTGAACTGATGGTTTGAACAAGACGGTGAATTGGGAAAAACAACCTTTTTAACAGGTCTGTCAGATCCGATGGAACTATTTTATGAGCGACAGATCGGGCAGAAAAATATTATCCTCTGAATATCGTGAAAGCTGTTTTTCTCCCAATTACCAAAGATGCGGGTCAAATCACCCAAGGAGCAGTGATATTTATGGAATGAGGTTCTATGAAAACAGAGTGGTAACCAATTGAAATAATAGAAGGAGGAATGATTATGAAGCGAAATATTTTGAAAAAAGCAATCTCGCTGCTGCTGACGCTGACGATGCTGATACCTTTGGCATCACCGGCTTTTGCAACCGAGGGCATCCCTGCGCCGGTAACGGAGCATGAGGTGTGCAGCGCGGAGGAACTGACAGCTGCGCTTAATAAGGTAGCGGACGGAAGCTGGGACGCGCATACCTTAAAGCTGACGGCAAGCATTGACTATCCGCACCCAATATCGATGGCCAGAGACAGTGGCGTTACCATTGACTTAAATGGTCATACGCTGACTGTACAGCCAGCCAGTACGGCGGAACCGAATATAAATCCCATGTCCAACATGGAGAAAATCGCCGCGGTTTATGTGCATTCCGGCAGTCTGAACCTGACCGGAGCCGGTATGCTTAACGTGGTTGCGGGTGATGGCGTCGCCTATGGTGTTTATGCCGGAGAGAGCGGCAGTTTCAGGCATCTTGAGAATCCATATTATGATCCAAATTACGGTCATGAGGTCACCGTGACATCCACCGGTGGCGGAACCGCGGTTTACGCCGATGACGGCGGTTCTGTAGAAATCACAGGCAGCGTTTCGGCGGAAGGAGACAACGCTTACGCCGTCCAGTGCTTTGACGGCAGTAATATCTTTGTGAGCGGCAATGTCTCTGTTACCGGAAATTCCGCCGTAGGTATGTATGTGGAGTCTTTTGATGGGGATCGCTCGGATGCGCGTGTCGGCGAGGATCTCACCGTGTCCGGCGAGGGAAGCCGCGCCGGCATTGCTGGCGGGAACGCGTGGCTGTTTGTCTTCAACAATGTCACCGTCACCGGGAACCAATCTGTCGGTGTTTCAGCCGATGGGCAAGAGAGCTGGATCATGGTCGTAGGCGGCATCACCGCGCCCGCTGACGCGGTGAGTGCACGGGATGGCGGCGCTGTCAGTATCGGGAACCCGGAGTTTGAGCTGGAAGAAGGCGGCAATGTCACCGTAACGGACGAGAACGCCACGGCGGTATCCGCAGCAGGAGCCGAGGTGGAAATATCAGGGAATGTGACATCCAGCGGCAGCGGCAGCACAGGAATCAGCGCGTCCGCATGGGATTTGAATGATCCCGCTGTAGGAGCGCAAGTTACGGTTGACGGAAAAATCTTCGCTGACACACCTCTGTGCATTGAGGGTCTGCAGGTGGAGGAAAGCGAGGGTACGGAAGACCCCGACCGGCCCGTCTATCGTAAATTTACAGACGGAACAAGCACCGTCTGGGCAAAGCCCGGCGCTTTTGAAAAGATACCCACCTTTACGGTCACCTTTGATAAAAATGGCGGAGATACCGAAGCGGACCCCGCCACAAAAGAGGTAATCTCAGGCGGCAATGTAGATACGCTGCCAACAGCTCCTGCAAGATCAGGTTACACCTTCAATGGCTGGAATACGAAGGAAAATGGAAGCGGCACAGCCTTTGCAGCAGATACGGCGGTCACCGGTTCTATTACGGTATATGCGCAATGGGGCAGAAACAGTTCCGGCGGCGGCTCATCCGGCGGCAGCGGAGGAACAAGTATTCCTATAGAAACACCAAAAACGGAGACAAATGTTGCGGGAAATACAGCGACTGCTGCCACAAAAGTTACAGCTGCCCCAGATAGCAGCGGCAACGCAGCGGCCACAGTCAGCCGGGCACAGGTAAGCGACGCCATCGGTAAAGCGATGGAGGAAGCTGAAAAGCAAGGAGAAGACACGGTAGCCAGGGTTGAAATCAAGGTAGAAGTTTCCGCAGATGCCGCAGCCGTGGAAACGAGCATACCTAAGGAGGCTATAGACCAGGCTTCCGAAGCCGGAATCGGCGCATTGACGATATCGACGCCTGTTGCCCGTATTACCTTTGACGCTAATACCCTCTCCGCCCTTTCGGAGGAAGCGGCAGGTGACCTGAAAATTACGGTATCCAGAGTAGAAGCATCCTCTCTTTCGCCCGAAGCACAGCGGACGGTTGGAGACAGGCCGGTATTCGATTTCCGTGTTACCAGCGGCGGCAGGACCATATCTCAGTTTGGAGGGGATGTATCGGTATCCGTGCCCTATACCCCGAAGGAAGGTGAGGATACAAACGCTATCGTCATCTACTATATCAATGATTCAGGCGGGCTCGAAATAGTAAGCAATTGCATCTACGACCCTGCAACAGGAAGTGTCCGCTTCAGCACAAGGCATTTCTCACAGTATGCCGTGGGTTATAACAATGTGACCCTCAAAGATGTGGCTGAAAATGCATGGTATGGAAAGGCGGCAGGCTTTATCGCCGCAAGAGAGATCACCACAGGAACAGGCGGCGGTAATTTCAGCCCGGAAGCAAAGCAGACCAGAGGACAATTCATTGTTATGCTGATGAAAGCATACGGCATAGCCCCCGATGCTGATTCAAAAGACAATTTTGCAGATGCCGGAACTACCTATTATACCGGCTATCTGGCGGCAGCAAAACGCTTAAGCATATCGGGCGGTGTTGGAAACAATCTGTTTGCGCCGGACAGGGAAATCACCCGTCAGGAGATGTTCACTCTACTGTACAATGCATTAAAGGTTATCGGGAAACTGCCGCAGGGCGATTCCGGCAAGACGCTTGATCTCTTTTCCGACGCGGGGCAGATTGACTCATGGGCAAAAGAAGCCATGACGCTTCTGGTCGAAACCGGAACCATCGGCGGAAACGGAGGCAAGCTCTCACCGGCGAGTACGGCTACCAGAGCGGAAATGGCGCAGGTACTATATAACCTGCTGTCAGAACAGTCCGGCAAATAATGCTGGAAGCGAATTTTGCAGTCTAAAAGATGGCTTGATGGCTACAAAAGCCGGCAGAGGCATAACTGTAACAAATGCCGTAACAGAGGATGATGCAGACATAGTCAACTGTCTGCATCATCCTTCACGGCGGCACATTTTACCGTATCAGCCACCCGTAATCCTGCTTGCAATCCACGATATAGTCAACATACACCGTCTCATCCTTTATTTGATAGAGAATCAGATACCATTTCTCAACAAACATCTTATGATATTTGTTCAGCGGTATAAATTCAGCATTAAGAAAAGGAAAACGCTCCGGAATGGCGGAGAGGGAGCGGATCGCATCTATCAATTCATTCTTTTTTCTGCGGGCAGCGGCAGGGCTTTTTTGTGCCAGAAACCGAACATGGCCCGCCAGCATCTGACGGGCACGGTTGGAAACAATCACTTTATATTGAGGTTTCTTTTCCATGTTCCACCTCGTCAATAATGCTGTCCAGATAGCTGTCCAGTTCATCGGGTGTCACTCCGGCGCGTCCGGCCAGACGGTCTTCTTCGACAGTCAGCAGCTCTTCACGTAGCCTCAGCATTTTTTCACGGCGGGTAAACGCCTTTATATCCATAACCACGAGATCGCCCTCGCCGTTTTTGGTAAGATACACAGGCTCGCCGGATTTTTTGCACAAAGCCGCAATTTCATTATAATTTTGTCTGATGCTTGCGGATGGTTTAATCTGCATGGTATCAACTCCTTATAGCAATATTCTAATCATATTATACTCTTTTCGTGCTATGAAAGCAAACGAAAATTTGCCTGTATTAGCCTATATCCTTTCAAGGCTCCTGTATACTGCAATCCTCGTGAAATTTTAAGAATCCTTTACGCAGTTTTCTTTATGCGATTAAAAAGAAATTACGACTTCTCATAAGTAATCAGAAAAATTTGTGATATAATTTTTTGTATTGAATAAGCTATTCCTTTCTTAGCGTTAAAGATTGGGGTGAAGCATGAGCATCAGTTATAAAAAGCTGTGGAAACTCATCATCGACAAGGATTTAAAAAAATCTGATGTAAAGAAACAAGCAAATATAAGTGCAAGCACATCTCAAAAATGAGCAAGAATGAGTATATTGCTCTTGAAGTGCTTGTATGACTTTGTAATATCCTTGAATGCGACATTGGAAATGTTGTAGAAATCGTTAAAGAGAAAAATACAATAAAGAGAGGTTGCAACAATGACTGAAAAGCTGAATCGTTTTGTTGGAATGATGGACGGCAGGGGCGCAGAGCTTTTTTCACAGGATTTTAATGCGTTAAAATCTTTGTTCGGCGGTTCTCCAAAGGCGGAGGACATTTATACTGACATTTTGCGAATGGTTTTTAACAGTGATACCGCTTCTGAAGAACCATGCTTGCATATTGAAAATATCAAGCGGGTGTCAGGTGAAATTGGGTTAAAGATAGGAAAGTACGGAGAATATTTCGGTGTCATCAGTATTGGGAATACGGCTGGTCTGGTGAAGAATTGTGATAAGAAAGGGATTGTTGCCAAAACAGAGGAATTTATTTCGGAATCTCTGTTCAGGAATATCAATAACGCAGCTTCCAATATAAAGGTTCTTGTTGGATCACGAAAATTTACTGAAGGTTGGAATAGTTGGAGAGTTTCAACAATGGGTCTGATTAACTTTGCCAAAGGCGAAGGCTCACAGGCAATTCAGCTGTTCGGTCGTGGAGTGCGTTTAAGGGGTTATCATGGCTGTCTGAAGCGCAGTCACAAACTAGACGACCAGACTGTCACTGTCCCAAAACATATTGAATTGCTCGAAACGCTGACCATATTTGGTATCAAGGCGCAGTATATGGAGGATTTCAAGAAATATCTTGAACTGGAGGAAATGCCACCAAATGAAAAGCCTCTTGAGTTTACACTGCCTGTCGTCAGCAGGTATGATGCTGTCAAAGATAAAAAGCTAAGGGTCATAAAGGTTAAATCTGGGGCTAACTTTAAAAAACAATCAAAGCGGTTGGTACTGGATACTCCTGATGCAGGTTTTATGAGATATCTTATAAAGAATAAGATAACCATTGACTGCCGCGCAAAGGTGCAGACCATTGAATCCAGCTTTAGTATGCAAATGGTGTCTGTTACGGAAGAAAACACAATAGAGAAAGAATTCATTCCGTATTTGGACTATGACCGTGTGTTTGATGAACTACAAATATATAAAAACGAGAAATTCTATTATAATATCAGCATTGAGAAGGACAGGCTTAAGGATATCCTGCTGGTGGATGGGTGGTACTCGCTCATCATACCGAAGATGCACATTAAGATAGATTCCTTTGGGAAGCTGGAAGCGGCAACGGATTACTGTATCATGGCACTGAAAAGCTACACAGATAAATTCTTTAAATACGAGAAAGAACGCTGGGAAGCGCCGTTGCTCGAATATCAGGAACTCACAGCAGATGACAATAACTTTATACAAGAAGAAAAGTATTCATTGTTCTATACGAATTTATTTGATGGAGATACCGGGGCTGAACAAGTTGAAAAATTTGTAGAAGAACTGAAGGTTTTGTTAAGCAAGGACAAAGGGATTATTGATTATGAGAAGTCTGTATTTGGAAAATCTCTTACAGCATTTGATTTTCGCTCACACTTGTATGCTCCATTGATATGCTTAAAAGCAAATGGCTTGAAAATACAGGTTTCACCTGTCAGCCTCAATGAGGATGAAAAGCTGTTCGTGGACAGGCTGAAAAACTACACAGAAAGCAATCAGGAAGTGTTTGACGGTAAGAATCTGTATCTTCTCCGTAATAAGAGTAAGGTAGGCATGGGTTTCTTTGAGGCTGGCAATTTCTATCCTGATTATGTTCTGTGGATAGATACGCCTAAGGTGCAGTATGTGTCTTTCATAGACCCGAAAGGGCTTATGAGAGTCAGAAAAGATGACCCGAAGGTAGAATTTTATGCGTCAATCAAGGACTTGGAGGCTCGATTGCAGCCGACGAGTGCAGATAAGAAGATTATTCTAAACTCGTTTATTATGTCGGGAACAAAGGCAGCAGACTTAAAAGAGTGGTGGCAGATGACAAAGCCGGAGAGAGAAGCAAAGCATGTGATGTGTCTTGACAATGACGATTGCGTAGATGTTATGGTAAGTAAGATACTGACCCCGCAATACTGTCCGCAAATACATCCATGAGTTTACGGAGAGCAAAAGGGAATTGGTCGAAATCGGTGTATCAAAATTTGAATTGATTGAAAAGGAGGTGTCGGTTATGGTTTTTATATGCTACCCCAAATGTACGACCTGCCAAAAAGCGAAAGCCTATCTTAATAGCAGCGGCGTTCAATATGAGCAGCGTGACATCAAAGGAAATAACCCGTCTTATGACGAGCTGAAAGCGTGGTTCGACATCAGTGGATTGCCAATAAAGAAGTTTTTCAATACAAGCGGAATGGCGTATAAGGCGCTTAATCTCAAGGACAAACTGCCGGTCATGAGCGTGGATGATTGTTTGCGATTGCTTTCCACAGATGGGATGTT
The DNA here is from genome assembly GCA_028706405.1 of Eubacteriales bacterium. Lineage (GTDB taxonomy): Bacteria > Bacillota > Clostridia > Peptostreptococcales > Anaerovoracaceae > Anoxybacterium. The sequence goes on along the minus strand of JAQWBM010000020.1, from coordinate 13,686 downwards.
GGTGAAACGGCCTATGCTTATTGGGGAAGATTTTGTGTTGGTCGGGTTCAAACAGGACGATTGGAAGGCTGTGTTGCCCTTTCGTGAAAAAGTGTAACCGCTTGTCGCAAGGTAAGACATTGAACAAATTGAAAACTATTGCAAAGCCAATGATATACAGCTTACCGCTTGGAGGGATAATCATGCGTTTGTTTATTGCCATCAACTTTGATGAAGAGACAAAAGAGCATTTGCTCACTGTGCAAAGCCGTTTACGAAAATTGGGAAGGGGCAACTTTTCCCGACCGGAAAATCTACACTTGACCCTTGCCTTTCTTGGTGAGATTGCCCCTGAGCGCGTGGCGGTGATTTGCCGCTTGATGGATCAGATGACCGTTCCTGTTTTGCACCTATCCTTTGATCATGTGGGCCGCTTCAAGAGAGACGATGGTGACATCTGGTGGATAGGTCTTGCACCGAACAAAGAACTGCTGATTTTTCAAAAGGAGCTGTCGGAACGGCTTCGCAACGAGTCCTTTTTACCGGAAGGCCGATCCTTCTCGCCCCACATCACCCTGGCCCGGCGGGTTGTGCTGAAAGAATATCCCGACAAAAATAAACTGTTGGAAAAATCCTTTTCCACCGATACCGGCACGGTGAGCCTCATGTTATCGGAACGAATTGACAGCAAGCTGATTTATACCCTGCAATATGCGGTACATGCAGAAAAAAATGTATAATAATAGATAATTATTTGTTAAATGTATAATAATAAAAGGCATGAATGATAGGAGGTTGGGAATATTATGAAAAAATCTTTGATTACAGCGATTGTCGGCTATTGCGGAAGGATTCATATAACATGCAGTTGGCGAAAGCAGCGCAGACCGCCGTCGGTGACCGGGCGGAATTTGAAATACTTGATTATTCCGATGTGCCGTTCATGAATCAGGATATTGAATATCCCGCGCCGGAAGCGGTGCAGCGTGTTCGTAATCAAATTAAAGCAACAGACGGAGTCTGGTTTTTTACACCTGAATACAATCACTTTTTTCCGGGGTTTTAAAAAATCTCATCGACTGGCTTTCACGTCCAATCAGCAAAGAAGAACCGCCGCTCCTATCCGGCAAACCGGCGGCTGTCAGCGGTGTTACTCCGGGTATGTCCGGAACGGGGCTGGCACAGGATCATCTAGTCACCCTGATCAGCTTTCTCAATATGAATGTGATGAACGTTCCAAGGCTCACTATTCCCAATGCGATGCAGCAGTTGGATGAAAACGGGAAGCTTACCCTTGATAAAAGTGGTCGTTACCTTGAAAGACAAGCCGATGCATTTATTCGCTTTATTGCAGATCAGCAGCGATAACGCTGGTACCGTTACTGGTTTTGGTATATAATGAAACCAGCAGTTAATTTTATTTCCAATCCATATTAACGAGAGGTATTCTATGAAAAAGTTATTTCTGATAACAGGGCTAATAATGATATTACTGGCAGGATGCACCGATAAAAATGATTTGGTTACAATAACGGCTGACCCGGATTTTTATACCCCGTCAATGTCTTCCGTAAGAGGTATTACAATGACACCGAACTTTGAAACAAATAACAGCTACGAAGATATAGTTTACCATTGGAAAACCGCAAGGGGAGAATTCATTGGCGCAGGAAAGGAAACCAAAAACCAGGGAGAGGCAGTTATTTGGAGCGCCGTTGAAAATGATGAATTAGCTGATATAAACGAACCTTTCGATATAAATTTGGCGGTGATAGATAATAACAGCGCAGAGATATTGGCCTATACAGCATTAACGATAACACCTGACAATGGTTTTTATAAAGTAGAAGAATAACCTGACAACAGCAATGAATTCACTTCTTGGAAGCAGCTGTGAAGCAACTCCCATCACACATGGCAGAGAGTTGGAGAAAGAAAGGATATGATTAATATGGCTAACTTTATGGCTAGCTTAGCAATAATAAATTTAATTCTCCTGGGTATATGCTTAATTTTTATAATGTCGGCGATTTTAAAATGGCTTTGGAATATCACTATGCCGCAGGTATTCAATCTTAAAGAGATAACATATTGGCAAGCTTTTAGACTTTTACTTATAGCAGGCATGCTATTTGGCGGCAGCGTTGGCGGCAGCGCGCTTTTTAATTTAAGTTTATGAAAAGCAGGCAGCAGTTCTTATTTGGATTGGACTGCTGCTTTTGCGTCTAAGATTATATTGTAACTGTTTCCAGAGCTATTTGCATCATTTCAGTAAAGCTGGTTTCTCTTTCTTCTGCAGTTGATCGCTCCGATGAGATAAAATGATCGCTGATCGTTACGATACAGAGTGCTTTTGCACCATGATAAGCTGCATTCATGTATAAAGCTGCTGCTTCCATTTCTACAGCCAAAACACCCATTTTTGCCCATTTCTGCCACCACTCTTCCTGTTCCTCATAGAATACATCGCATGACACGATATTTCCCGCATGAACCGGGATACCCAGTTTGTCGGCGCAAGCCTTTGCTTTCAATAGCAAATCAAAGTCTGCGCAGGGGGAGTAGGTTCCGTTGATGTTGAAGGTATGGGCATAATTGGAATCAGTTGACGTACTCACTCCGAATACAATGTCTTTGAGCTTTACTTTTTCCTGGAAAGAACCGGCCGAACCTATTCGGATAAGGTTTTTAACTCCATATTCAGAAATCAGTTCCCAGCTGTAGATGCCCATTGAAGGCATTCCCATGCCTGTCCCCTGGACCGATACAGGTACTCCCTTGTATGTGCCGGTATAACCCAGCATACCTCTGATTTCGTTATAGCATTTTGGATTGTCCAAAAAATTTTCCGCAATAAATTTGGCTCTGAGCGGATCACCTGGCAGAAGGATAGATTCTGCGATTTCACCCTTTTTCGCCGCATTAATATGAGCAGCCATAAACAACCTCCTCGTATAATAATTAAATTTTGCAATTTATTATGCAATTAGTATATCATATCCAAAGGAAGAGAAGGAAGGCGTAAATGGATAATTCCTGTTTACTTAACGATCTGGTTACGGTATTATGATATCGATAAATATAAAGAGGCAGAGATATACCCTGCTTCTTTAGGAATCTGCAAATCAAAGATTTTCAGAAAAGATAAGTTTTTTCATAGGAGTTGAAATGGATAACAATAAGAAAGATTTTAAGGCACTTGAGAAAAAGTATCATCAGGTCAGAGAGATTACGACATTAAAAGACATGTTGAATTCAAGTGTTCAGCTTTACTCGGAAAAACCCGCTTTCTTAGTAAAAAAAGATAAGGGAGGGGAATATTTCCAGATCAAATATAAACAGGTCGGACACGATGTGGACGCTCTGGGAACAAAATTAATCGAGATGGGACTAAAGGATGCAAAGATAGCTATCATTGGAGAGAATTGCTATGAATGGGTTGTGTCTTATTATGCAGTTGCAAACGGTACAGGGGTAGTGGTGCCGCTGGATAAGGAGCTTTCCCGGGAGGAAATCTATTATCTTATTAAAACTGCAGGCTGCAGAGCGATATTTTACACCCAAAGCTTTGAAAATTACTTTATAGATTTTGATATAGAATATAAGATAAAAATGAAATTATACGGAGACAGGACTGACCTGTCCCAGGCGCTTGAAGGGCCTGATGAGTCAAATATTAAAACCGGTGAATCCCTTGATTGGGAGGCTCTGGTCGCATCCGGTGAAAAACTGATCGAACAAAATGACCGGAGCTTTATCGACGCGGAGATAAATCCTGATGAGATGAAGATTCTGCTTTTTACTTCAGGTACTACCGAGGCTGCAAAAGGTGTAATGCTAAGCCATAACAATATCGCGGCAAATGTCATGGATACCTGCAAAATCGCATATATTACACCTGATGACCGGACATTATCCATTCTTCCTATTCACCATACATTTGAATCCACAATGGGGATGTCATTGGTTCTTTATCGCGGAGCATCGGTAGCTTTTTATGAAGGATTAAAATATATAAATAAAAATCTTATCGAGGCGCAGGCTACTGTCCTGGTAGGTGTCCCGCTTATCTTTGAATCCATATATGATAAGATTTGGAAACAAGCAGAAAAATCAGGAAAGGCAGGAGCTTTAAGAAAAGCGATCAAACTAAATAAAACCCTTAAGGGACTGGGAATTGACGTGAGCAGGAAGCTTTTTAAGAGCGTTCATGAGAAGTTTGGCGGAAAATTAAGAATGGTCGTAACAGGTGCTGCCGCAATTGACCCCAATGTATTGCGTGGGTTTGAAGATTTGGGTATTCGAATGCTGCAAGGATATGGACTGACGGAATGCTCACCATTAGTTTCAGGAACTCCTGATTTCGGCAATGGATATAAGAAGGCCGGATCGGCAGGACCCGTTGTGTCCGCAGGGCAAATAAAAATTGTAGATAAGGATGAAGATGGCATAGGAGAAATCACATTTAAGGGTCCCAATGTCATGCTTGGTTATTATAATATGCCTGAAAAAACCAACGAGGTACTGAGAGAAGGATGGTTTTATACGGGTGACCTTGGCTTCCTGGATGCGGAAGGCTGGCTATATATAACAGGGAGAAAGAAAAATGTAATTGTCACTAAGACAGGTAAGAATATTTACCCTGAGGAAGTAGAGTATTACATCAATCGAAATATATATATTCAGGAAAGCCTGGTGCATGCTGCTTACTACGATGATAACAATGATACCTGTGTCAGCGCGCAAGTTAGACCTAATTATGAACTGATATATGAAGAATTTGGTGAGAGCTTTGGCGATGAGGAGATACACTCTCTGATTAAACGGGTGATTTCTGACATTAACGATAAGCTCCCAATCTATAAAAGGATAAGGGCAATTAAAGTCCGAAGGGATGAGTTTATAAAGACGACTACAAAAAAGATCCAAAGACATAAGAATGTTTAAAAGGTAATCAGGGTTTATTTAGAATCCATAAAGAATAAGATTTTTTAATTTGAACCCTTAAAAGTCACACTTTACGTTAAAAACGATATCCATCGGGATATCGTTTTTAAGTGGTCATTTCATTTTGTTTTACAAGGCTCAAGCTTAGTGTTTGATATGGGGCAACTGCTATGAATCATAGTCTCCGGCTGCCTCAGGCTGATACAGAATATTTTTAATCTTTATGTTCATTGCGCCGGAAGGCACGTCACAATTGATCGTATCGCCTTCACTATATCCAAGAATCGCTGTACCAATAGGGGACAGCACTGATATTTTATTTTCGATTAAATCTGCATTGTTAGGATAGACCAAAGAGACTTCTTCGTCATACCCGTTCAAATCAATTAAAATCTTGGAATTCATCGTGACAACATTGCTTGGAAGCATCTTGCCGTCTACTATATTTGCATGTTTTAATTCACTTTCAAGAACCTGAAAGGAAGCATCTCCTTGTACTCCTTCTATCAATGCATCATTTAAAAGTTCATTTAATTTATTAAAATCATTTTCCGTGATGTATATTTGTCTTGACAATTCCCGCACCTCCAAAATAATATTTACTTTTAAAATAAAAAAAAGGAAAGGCTCTTTTATTTTAATGCTCAGCTTAACGCTCGGCTTACACAAAACAAAAGCCTTTCATAGGGAACGCTATATTCTATGACCTATGACGGTTCTTTCTAATATATTTAATTATCCATAGAAAAACATTTAGTTTATTATTTTAAGTATACCATAGAAAACATTTTAATCAAGTAATTTAGAATCTGCGAAGTTAAAATGTTGATAACGGTTACTGTTCACAGCCGCACCCTGCACAAAAGGCTTGAACAGTGGCTTTCAATTTAATTGAAAAGCAAATTAAACTGCGAACCATCATTCTGTTACAGCCTCGAGAAAGGCTACCGTACCCTTGTCGGCATCCAGTTTTGTTCTGGCGCCCATGGGAATGGAAATCTGAGGATAGATATGTCCGGCTCGGAAATTATTAATTGTAGGCTTCCCAAAGGGTTTTACGACTTCAGAAATAATCTGGTGCAGGGAAAGGTTGTTTTCCGGCGGCAAATCGGGATCGCCGCACCCGGACCATGTACCAAGGATTATTCCGGCACAGTCTTTGAATTTTCCGGCTAAAGCCAAAGCGGTCAGTCCTCTGTCGATTTTGTAGTTCTTTTCATCCACGTCCTCTATAAATATGATTTTATTCTTGGTATTGATCTCATAAATTGAGCCTAAAGTTGCAGCCAGCAGGGAAAGATTCCCTCCGACGATAGGTCCTTCCGCAACTCCCGAATTGACAATTTCAAAAGCCTCACCTTCAATAAATGGCGTCTGACCGATTGGCTTAGTCGAAAAAATGTTATCTGTCAAACTTCGCAATGTAATTGAATCCAGGGTTTTCCAGCCGCGAGAGGGCATAGGTGAATGTAGAGTGGTTAAATTACTCAGTTGATTTATTGCAACATGAAGACCGGTAATATCACTGTATCCTAAGAATAATTTGGGATTCTTTGAAATCATTCGGTAATCAATTTTATCAAGGATTCGTGTAACTCCATAACCGCCGCGAATACAGAAAACCGCGTCAATGGTTGGATCAAAAAAAGCATTGTTGATATCTGAAACGCGTGCGGAATCAGCTCCTGAAAGATAACCATGCTTCATTTTTGCGGACGGATATAAAACAGGTATCATACCGAGGAATTTGACTGAGTCAACAGCAAGCATCAGCTTTTCACTATCGGCCGGTGAGGATGGAGCAATGAGAGCGATTCGGCTGCCATGCTTTAAACATTTTGGCCTTATTATAGGGAACATTCTATAGGCACCTCCAATTTCATGGGTGTTCATTACAAATTTACTGCTAAACACGTGCTTTCCTTAATATTATATTAATACGGTCCGCCAATTAATACCTTGGGAGGGATTTTGTTTGGTCAATTTTGTTGAATTGAATCAGTTGATAAAAGAGGCTGAGAAGTGGGCTGTCAGCCTGAGGCATGATTTTCACCGGTGGCCTGAGCTTGGAAATAATGAATTTCGTACATCGGAAAGAATCAGAAGCGAATTGGATCTGATGAATATTAAAAATGAGAAAATGTTGAGAACCGGAGTGGTCGGTCTGTTGGAAAACCAAAAGGGAAGAATAATTGCACTGCGAGCTGATATGGATGGATTGCCGGTCCAGGAGGCAGTATCTCTTCCGTTTGCATCGGAAAGAAAAGGGATCATGCATGCATGCGGTCATGATGTACATATGGCTGTTTTGCTGGGGGCTGCAATGGTGCTGAACAAAATTAAAAATCAAATTAACGGCAGTGTTAAATTTATATTTCAACCGGCGGAGGAAACCACGGGCGGAGCTAAGAGGATGATAAAAAAAGGCTGCCTGGAACCCAAGACCGACTATATCCTGGGTCTTCATGTAAAACCGGATCTTCCTGCCGGCACGATAGGAATCAAGTATGGCAAAGTTCATGCTTCTTCTGATACCTTTCAAATCACGGTAAAAGGGAAAACCAGCCATGGGGCATATCCGGAATTGGGGATCGATTCCTTGACAGCATCAGCCCAGATCGTGACAGGAGTGCAAAGCATCATTGCAAGAAATATAAGCGCATTGAATTCTGCTGTTATCACTATCGGCAGCATTCATGGAGGAAATGCGGTGAATTTGATTGCAGATACCGTGATTCTGGAGGGAACCATCAGGTCTTTGGACTATCACAGCAGGGAGCTGCTTAAAACCAGGCTGAAGGAAATGGCTCATTGGACTGCGCAGGCTTATGGCGCAAAAGCAGAGGTAAAGTTTCAAAAAGGATATCCTGTTTTGGTCAATGATAATCTGATAGTGGATATTATAAAAAATACTGCAATTTGTGAAACAGCCGTAGAGAAGGTAGTTGAATTGAAAGACCCCACAATGGGTGTAGAGGATTTTTCATATTATCTGGAAAGGGTATCGGGGGCATTTTTCTTTTTAGGAAGCGGCTATAAGGGAAAAGAGAATGAAGGTATACATTCAGAGAGGTTTGAAGTAGATGAAAGATGTATAGGAATCGGTATAGAACTCTATGTAATGTCAGTATTAAAGCTATTGGAATAAGGTAATACGGAAAAAAATAGATTAATCGCCAAAAATAGATGAATCGTCAAAAAATAAATCATGCCCTTAAATCGGGAGACACTGCCGATCCAGGCATGATATGTTTGTTTATATTTTATCATGTGCATTTAACTTATGCACTGTGGGGACGGGTGAGATTATTCTGCTTTTGCTTGATTGAATTTCTTTGTCATTCTGGAAATTTTTCTGGAAGCAGCGTTCTTATGGATTGTTCCCTTAGAAGCAGCCTGCATAAATCTCTTTTCAGCTAAAGCCAGCTTTTCTTTCGCCACATCAAAATCTTCGGAAGCAATTGCAGTTTCAAAGTTCTTGATGATAGCTTTTAGATGAGACTTAACTCTTCTGTTGATTGCTGTCTTTTTAGCGATGACGCCGATTCTTTTCTGTGCAGATTTAATGTTTGCCATGATTTCACCCCACTTTCGTAAAATATCGCAAATTGAAGTATATATGAATAGAAAGGAAAATGCAAGGGAAAAATGAATAAATAGAAAAAGCAGAAAGTGAGGGCAATTGCGAATGAGATTCAGGACTGATTTGGCTATTGAAAATAAGGAAATGTATGACTCTGAAAATCAGGGAAGTAAAATAGAAATTTCCGGTGTAGAGGTAGAAACAGAAAATTTTGAGGATATTGTAGGGGTCACCAGAATAAAAATAACTAATGAGCACGGGAGCAAGACGTTATCGAAGCCCCTGGGTAATTATATCACACTTGAGGTCAACGGGATTTTAGATTTTACGCAAGAAGAAAAGGATAAGATCGCTCAGGCATTATCGAAGGAACTGAAAAAATTGATCCCGTTTCATAATAAACAGAAGGTACTTGTTATAGGACTGGGAAACGACAAGGTAACTCCTGACTCATTGGGTCCATATACCGTTTCAAAGGTACAGGTGACGCGGCATTATTTCTTGATGTACGATACCGATAGTGATGATTCAATTTCATGTGTCAGCGGATTTATCCCCGGGGTCACGGGATCTACAGGAATTGAAACTGCTGATTTGATAGAGAGTGCTGTTAAAATAGCAAAGCCGGAAATCATTATTGCAGTAGATGCTTTGGCTGCAAGAAATGTGGAAAGGATAAGCACTACACTGCAAATCAGTGATACTGGAATTTCACCAGGAGCCGGTACCGGAAACATGCGGAAGGAATTATCGGAAAAGACATTAGGAACCAAGGTTATTGCCATCGGTGTCCCAACGGTGATTGACTCAAAAACATTGGTCTTGGATTCATTGGCGGATTTCCTTAAGGATTCTTCCGGTGCGGAGGATTATATTAACGAAAACGGAATAGATATGATCGTAACATCAACAGATATTGACCAAATTATTAAGGATTTTTCTGATGTAATTGCAGATGGAATAAATATAACGCTTCATCCCGGCATATACTCTTAGTAAATCGGCGTTTATGAGGAGAGAGTCAAATGGTGAGAAGAAGATATGGAAGGTCTGGCAGCAGGAACCGACTAAACGGCGGCAGAATTGCTGTTTTGACCCTTATGTTTTGGATTGTTTCCGGTTTGGTTATGATCAGTTTTATTCATGGCGGACCTGCACAATTGATCGAAGCCAATAGTGAAGATGTGGGAAAAAAGTATATTGGAAATGTATTTCCATCAGTCAGCAGAAGCTTAGATTATGAATCAAGGGCAGCGTTGGGACATTCCGTCAATGAGGGATCGCAGAAAGAGATACAGGGTTTATTGAGCGAAAAACAATCTGGTACCTTAATTCAATCCATGGTAGGTGCTGTGTTCCCCGGGGCAGAAGTACTGGATGACGATTTGGCTGAGATCGATCCGGAAGTTACATTTGAAGTGGATTCGGAAACTAACTCTGATAAATCACAAACAACGGCCGATTCCAAGGATAAGGATAAAGATCCATCAGGCATTACTTCAGCAAACATTGATTATTCCAAGCCGGTCGTAATTATATACCATACACATGCAACGGAATCTTATCAGCCGGTAACAGAGGGGAACTTCCATACATTGGATGAATACGGGACTGTCCGAGAGGTTGGAGCGGTATTGGCGCAAGAACTTGAAGCAAAAGGGATCCAGGTAATACATAACAAGACGATTCATGATTCACCATCTTATAACCAATCATATACACGTTCCCTGGAGACCATTAAAAGCCTGATGGAAAACTATGAGTCTGCAAAGATAATCATTGATTTACACAGGGATGCAGCCGCTTATGCCGGAAACAAGCCGAAGGTTTTTTCCATCAATAATAATACAATAGCAGGCTATGCAATGGTTATTGGAAATGGCAATCCAAACGTTGACGCTTTGAGGAATTTTGCAAACCATATTAATAAAACAGCAGAGGATATATATCCGGGATTCAAAGGAAAAATAATAGAAAAACAGTATAAGTTCAATCAATATGTATCAGATTACTATGTTCTTCTTGAGGTGGGGAATAACGAAAACACCATCGAACAGGCAAAGGGTACGGGTAAATATTTTGCCGATGTATTGGCAAAAGCCATCAAGGACATTGAATGACGGCGTCAACGATTTGAGTGTAGGGTAAAACTAATAGATTACAGAGGAAAAAATGAGATTAAAAAAAGCAGCAATATTTATTTTGGTTTTATTGACGGTTTTTGGCTTTACCGCTGTGGATGAAGCCTATTCTAACATGATGGATCAGCAGGGAAAGCTGAGCCTTAATATCAGAAAGGCAAATTCTGATTATGTAACCATCTCAATTTTTGGACAATCTGCCTCTGTCAATATAAAAGAGCTGCAGGATGATTGGAGTGGGTTCAGCGATAATGTCACAGTGGGTCTGGATAATATCGTTGGAGAAATCCAAGGGTTAATTGGTCTTGAAAAGCACGAACCGGATTACAGCACATTTAAAACGGAAATATTGTAAAATACGTTGATGATATGCTATAATGTACGAATGTCGATTGTCTATTAAAATCTATTGAAAAAATCCGCGTTTAATCTTGGAGGAACAATGAACTCATTTCAGCAGAATATAAGAAATTTTTGTATAATAGCGCATATAGATCACGGTAAATCAACATTGGCAGATCGAATCATAGAAAACACCGGACTTGTTTCCCATAGGGATATGAAAGAGCAATTTTTGGACAACATGGATTTGGAAAGGGAAAGAGGAATCACCATCAAGCTGCAGACAACACGTTTATCATATAAAGCTAAGGATGGTAATGAATATATTTTCAATCTCATAGATACGCCCGGTCATGTTGACTTTACTTATGAAGTATCCAGAAGCCTCGCTGCATGTGAAGGTGCTGTATTGATCGTTGACGCAACTCAGGGAGTGGAAGCTCAGACGCTTGCCAATGTCTATCTCGCCTCGGATGAAAACCTTGAGATTTTACCTGTAATTAATAAAATAGATCTTGCAAGCGCACGGCCTGAGGATGCCATAAATGAAATAGAAGAAGTCATCGGAATTGAAGCGCAAGACGCTCCGTTGATTTCAGCAAAGGAAGGTATTGGGATCGATGAGCTGCTGGAATTCATCGTTAAAAGAGTTCCGGCTCCGAAAGGAGATCCGGAAGGCAAGCTAAAGGCTTTAATTTTTGATTCCTATTATGATAACTATCGCGGCGTTGTCATCTACACCCGTATATTTGACGGATCAATTAAAAGAGGCGATATTATCCGCCTTATGAATACAAAGAAAAAATATGAGGTTACCGAGGTCGGTGTTTACTCTCCCGGACCAGTACCGGTAAGCAAGCTATCTGCAGGGGAGGTTGGCTTTGTGTGCGCCAGCATCAAGCAGGTTTCAGACGCTAGGGTAGGCGATACCATTACACTGGACAATGATCCCACGCCAGAGGCATTGCCCGGCTATAAAAAGGTGCAGCCTATGGTCTATTGCGGTATATACCCGGCTGAAGGAGAGAAATATGAAAATGTAAGGGATGCACTGGAAAAGCTGCAGGTCAATGATGCAGCCTTCCTTTTTGAACCTGAAACATCTACAGCGCTTGGATTCGGTTTCCGCTGCGGCTTTTTAGGCTTGCTGCATATGGAGATCATTGTTGAAAGGCTGGAAAGGGAATTCAGTCTTGGGATCATCACTACGTCACCAAGTGTAATTTACAAGGTAGTAATGAATAACGGAACTGAGGAAATGATACAAAACCCTTCCAATTTGCCTCCGTTGATTACGATTGACCACATTGAGGAGCCTATCGTAAAAGCAGATATAATGATTCCCAAGGAATATGTTGGAAGCATTATGGAAATATGCCAGGAACGCAGAGGAAAAATGATGCATATGGAATATATTATGGAAAACAGAGTTTCTCTGCATTATGAAATGCCCTTGAATGAAGTTATCTATGATTTTTTTGACGCCTTGAAATCAAAAACCAGAGGCTATGGCTCCCTGGATTATGAATTCATTCGCTATGAAAAGTCAAACCTGGTTAAGCTCGATATCTTGTTAAACAAAGAATTGGTTGATGCGTTTTCAATGATCGTTCATGAATCAAACGCATACTCACGCGGACGTTTTGTCTGTGAGAAGCTGAAGGAAATCATACCGCCGCATCAATTTGAAGTGCCAATTCAGGCATCGATCGGACAAAAGGTTATTGCTCGGGAAACAGTAAAAGCGTATCGTAAGGATGTACTGGCAAAATGTTACGGCGGCGATATTTCCCGTAAGAGAAAGCTTTTGGAAAAGCAGAAGGAGGGAAAGAAACGTATGAGGCAATTCGGTTCGGTTGAGGTGCCTCAGGAAGCCTTTACAGCGGTACTGAAATATGATGACAATAAATAATACGAAAGGAGCCCCGAGGAAACCCTTGGGGTTGTATATTCATATCCCATTTTGTATGAAGAAATGTAATTACTGTGATTTTTTATCGTTCGGCAGAGTCTCTGAAGAAATGATTAATATATATTTTCAGTCTTTACTTCGGGAAATAAATTATTTTTCTGCAGTTTATGGAAACAAATATTATATAGACACAATTTTTATCGGCGGCGGCACACCCTCTATTGTAGAGGAACGCCTTATTAATACATTGATGGACTCCGTCAGAATCGGGTTTGAGGTTGATAGTAACGCTGAAATATCAATAGAGACCAATCCGAAAACCCTCATAGAGCGTAAACTGAAGGAATATCTGAACTCAGGCATCAACCGCCTCAGCATGGGTGTTCAATCCTGTGAGGATAGACTATTACGATATTTGGGACGATCACATACTACAGAAGATTTCCTGAAAAATTATTTTTCCGCAAGAGAATGCGGATTTCAAAATATCAATATCGATTTGATGTTTGGAATCCCCGGGCAAACATCAGGAATGTGGATCGATACACTTAATAAGGTAACCGGACTTAGTCCGGAGCATATTTCTTTTTACAGCCTTCAGCTTGAGGAAGGAACGAAATTTTACTCGATGCTTCAGGAGGGAAGCCTGATAAAACCAGATGATAAGCTGGATCGCGGCATGTATCATTCTGCTTTAAATCTTTTAAAAGAAAGTGGGTATATTCATTATGAGATATCAAATGCCGCAAAGAGTGGTTATCAATGCAGACATAATTTGAAAT
>JAQWBM010000019.1 GCA_028706405.1 Eubacteriales bacterium | reverse complement strand
GTACGCTTTACCGGTGAAAGAACATTGCGCTATACCTCTGAAGAAATAGATGCAATGTTTGATACATATGAAATTGGTGCATATACGTTTATGTTATTATCCTTACTTTATCCAAATTTAAAATACAGCCAGAAGGGGTTTCATCAAGATCACATGCATCCATATGCTGGTTTTGAAGAAAGTAAGATTGCAAGCCTTAAGCTTCCTGATGGCTCAGCTATTGATGATGTTAGAAAAGATGAATGGAGGCGCAGAAGAAATACATTGGCGAATCTACAATTATTAGAAGGGCGCGAGAATGAGAGGAAAAATGCGACACCTTTAGTAGATTGGATTAAGGTTATAGCTAATAGTGAGAATGCTAAATATATGCCGAGTGATTCTTCTTTTGAACTATCTCACTTTGAAGAATTTATGGATAAGCGACAAAAATTAATGAGCGATGCTTTGAAAGCAATATTGCTTTAAATGGTATATAGGTAAGACTCTTAAGTTTGGCTCAAGCAAAGGAGATTAAAACTCTACTACGGTAATAAACTATGAGGGAAGGTAATCACATGTTTAATGCAAAGTTAAGAAAAAATGCAATCGACAATTATAATGCAGCGGTTGAACGTTATGAAAAAGTCGCCAATGATTTAGGTGAAAACACGAATGTTCTTTATAAAGAACGTGAAAAAGCTTTAAAACTTGTTAAATTAATTGAAGAACGAATTAATCAATTAGCAAACACTCCAAAGGAATTCAGAGTAACTCTTCAAAAAATTGAAATTGAAGTGGAAAATTTCAAGACAAAACAACGAGAAATTAAAAAGGCAGAAGTTGAAGCAAAAGCAGCTGCTGGAGGTTCTGGAGCGGGTGCAACTTTAAGTGCTCTTGGAGTTGCTGTAGCAACAATGGGTCCAACAGCAGCAATGGGAATTGCAACTACTTTTGGTGTTGCATCAACAGGTACTGCTATCTCTACATTATCGGGAGCCGCTGCGACTAATGCTGCATTGGCATGGCTTGGTGGTGGTGCATTAGCAGCTGGTGGTGGCGGAATGAGTGCAGGTAGTGCATTCCTCGCACTAGCAGGACCAGTAGGTTGGACAATTGCTGGCGTTATGCTCGCGGGTTCGGTTGGTTCAGGCTTGTTTGCTAGTTATAAAAATAAAGAAACTGCGAATAAGCTAATTGTTGAGAGAGAAAATCTCGAAAAAATAATTAGAAAATTTAATACTATGAACTCAGAAGTCAAAGCGTTAGTGGAAACTACCAACACCCAAATTATTGGAGTAACTAAAGCAGAGAAAGCTTTGATTGGAAGTGATTATAGTCAATTCTCCAAAGATGAAAAAATACAAGCTGGATTGCTTGTGAATTCAACTTTAACTTTGGCACAACTAATTAATAAGGAGCTAAAATTAGATGATTAGTGAACAGACTATTGATAATAATGTTGAACAAGGTATTGCTTCATATGTCGATTATTTAAATAATATCCGATTAACAGATCTGATGAATACATTAGAATCAATTCTTACTAGTGAAACAGATAAATTATCAGACTTAGCTACTAAATCAGCAAATGCATTATCAAATCTAGATTGGGCTAAAACAGAAATCGATAATCTTATCAATATTAATCGTGGTGGAAATACTGGAGTACATGGGTTTATTTCGGAGTTTGCTGAAACGGGTATAAGAAATGCAAGAGATGTTTATCAAGGACTGCAAAAAAGTGTAGTACTATTAAATGATAATGGACCTGCGGATATTCTACTTCAAGGCAAAGAAGTGCAAATGAAGTTTTATGCCAATATCTTAGAAGAGATTAAGCAAGCATCCAATTATGATAAAATGAGTATGATTTTCCCAAAGGACCATGTGGAAGTCATAGAAGAAATCATGGGCGGAGCAAAATCTGTAGAATTTAATGGAAATGTCTTGTCTAACTCCCAAATCAATAATATTAAAAAAGCCATTGAAGATGAGAGTGCTTTGCGTGGCGTTTCTTATGATGAATGGTTGGAATCATCAGTTCTTAAATATAAAGATGTTCAAAAAGGAACAATTGACCAGACGTTATCAGGGGAAGTAAATGACATAAATAAGCAAACTGCTCAACAAAAATCTGATATTAAAAAGGAAGCGGATAGCGATAGATTAAGCGCCCAACAAGAAGCTCAACCAAGCTTTGGAGAGGCATCTAAAGTTGCTGTAATAGGTGCAGCAGTACAAGGTGGTTTCAATCTAGGAATATTTGTCTATCAAAAACACAAAGATGGAAAAGAAGTCTGGGATTTTGATATTGAAGATTGGAAAGAATGTGGAGTCAGTACAGCTAAAGGTGCTATTAAAGGTGGAATTTCTGGATATGCAATATATGGATTAACCAACGTTTGTCACCTTGCTGCACCAAGTGCTGGAGCAATTACTTCAGGAACTTTTGGGTTAAGCAATGCCATCGTCAAATATAGAAAAGGCGATGTTGATACAGATGGATTTATTGATTTAGTAACATTAAATGCTATTGATGCAACAGGGGCTGCTATTGGTGCTGCAATAGGACAAACAGTTATACCAATTCCAGTTGTTGGTGCTTTGGTTGGCTCAATCGTTGCAACCACAGCACTAAGTCTTGGAAAAGGCGTTCTAAACAAACACGAAATAGAAGTTATCAATCTTTATCAAGAAAGAATTAATGCATTTGTTGATAAATTGGACAAAGAATACCAAGTAAAACTAGATGAGCTATTGAATAAATATCATAAACTTGGGGAATTGCAGCAATACTCGTTTGACTTCAATATCAATGTTCAGTTAAGATTTGTTTCTTCTATTAATTTAGCGAAGTCAGTAGGAGTTCCGGAGAAAAGCATTCTCAAAAATGAAGATGAAATTGATGAATACTTTCTATGTTGATATATTCCCACAAACGAGAGCCAATATTGGATATGTTCCCATCTACGAGCGTGGATATGTTCCCGATAACAACAGGGGTTGAAACGGCAGTTTTGATAGCTATACCCTCATCTCAAAACACGTTGAGACGGTATTCATAATAGCGAGGGAGTAAATTTTGTATAGGAAGGTTATTATATGGAAAAAGTTTATCAGTATACAATAACGGACAAAGAGATATTTGAGAATATTTTTAAAGATGAGAAACTTCTTATGAATCATGTTATTATTCCGCCAGGTAAAGTATTTCCAAAGCATCCAACGGATGCAATTGTATATGCACTCGTTATTCATGGAGAGTTAAGTGTAACAATTGAGAATAATGCGCCTAAAGCTTTTAAAGCAGGCTGTTTGGTTAATATTCCCAAGGGTGCCAGCACTGAATTGGGCAATAGGGGTGATGAATATTTAGAGTTATTTGTTGTGAAATATGAATATGATTTGCCGTGAAAACTTCAACTCAACTGAAAGCGCTGATTTGGGACTTATCAAAAGAGAAGAAAGAAGATCTGCTGCGGAAATCTTGCGGGAGATCAACTGAACATCAAGGTTTATAATATAGCGGATGGATGGAGAGTGAAAAATGCAGACTTTTCAGTATGTTGCAAGTGTGATTTTTTTTGCGGTATTTATCTTAATGGTTATGACCCGGGCTGCGCTGCTCCGGCGCAGGGGAATTCGTGCTATCATGTTCGGCGCTACGGACAAAACAGACTTTCTGCTTGTACCGTTTGTACTGGCGATAATTTACGCCGTTCTTGCGAATAGCTTTCGGTTCCCACTGTGGGAACCACTTGTTCGTCCGTTCTGGAAAACCGTTATTCCGGGATGGGTGGGTTTGTCTCTCTCGGCGGCAGCGATTATGGGTTTGATCTTTACACTGATTTCCTTTGGTGATTCCTTCAGGGTAGGCATTGATGAAGAAAAACCCGATAGACTTGTCACAACCGGGATGTTTCGCTTCAGTCGAAATCCAATCTACGTTTGCTTTGATTCATTCTTTATCGGGCTGTTCTTAGTGCATAGAAACGTCATTCTTGTAGTGGCCGTTATCGCGTTTGCGCTATTGATACACAGGCAAATATTGCGTGAAGAAAAGTTTCTGCGTTCGCATTATGGTGTAGAATACGAGGAATACTGCCGAAAGGCACGGCGGTATCTGTAGTGGTAAATTGTTGAAATGAGTGGACCGCCAAGGGGCATCGGGCTCGACGGTCATCGGAATTACAGCAACAAGGCACGTTGAGTGCATCGTGTTGATAGAGAAGAAGAGCTATATTGACAATAAGGCTGCCAAAATGATAAACGTTCAAAATCAATGAAAAGCGACAACTGCTATCGATAAAAAATTCAAGCTTTCGGTCTCGGAGATTCCTAAGTCTATACAACTGTATTATACTATACGGGCAATCGTTGTAGAGCCTGAATATATAATAATGGCATGGCAGCTAATATCAAGGGGAACAAGCATAAAACCGGACGCGTCTAAAGAAAAAAGAAGAATTTCCGGGGGCGGATAATATGATAAAGAACACTATAATTTATACTCTGGGTGTATTGGTAGCATTATCCCTTTTAGCAGGATGCGGAAGAGAGCCTGAAAAGGAAGTCTCCTTTATTGGAGTAGTCCTGGAAAGCAAGCAGGATTATCTGCTGGTGGAACCTGTTGAAGGGTCTGGGGAATTGGCTTCAGCCGACAAAATAGTGGTTTTCATAGGTAAAAATACACAGTTAAGTTTAAAAGGAGAGACGAATGCAATCACAGCAGAAGATATTGGAGCGGGCAGCAGGGTAGAGATATTCTACAGTGGTGTAATAGCAGAAAGCTATCCGGCCCAGATAAACAGCAGTCACAAGATCGTGTTGCTGGAGGGGTATGTCTTTACAGCCAGTGATGAGAACTTCTTAGTAAAGACCTATATTGAAAAGCTGCAGTTTAAAGAAGTTGAGGAGATCAGCCTATACTCAACAATTGAATATATTGGAGAAAACGGCAGTATCGACATATGGTCAGGAGAACCTTATTTTCATCATATGATTTATAAGGATGGAGAGGTTTTTAGTGGAGGATCTACGCTGCATATACTGCAGAAGACTGAACTGAAGAAGGGGGAAATATATACCATTCCCTTTTCAAAAAGCGGGGGCTTCAGCGAAGATGATCCGGATGCAGATTTTTGGAGAGAGTTTTATTCTGAAAAGATATTAAAGCTGCCTAGTGGTGAATATACTTTTTCTTCCATCACAAGTTTTACTCTGGATAAAGAGCAACAGGAAAAGGTACAGTTAAAGACAGAGTTTACTATCGAGGTAAACTAAGCGCATATCCTTAAATAAGCGCATATCCTTAAATCAGAACTGTACTTTTGCCGTCTGAACCTTCATGCGTGCAGCAAAAATCGTGCGAAAATTTACGATAGCCGCCCGACCGGCTCTTTCATATCTATTTGCGCTGAGGCGCAGCGGCAGAATGGAGATTAAAATGCCCAGATGTTTAATTGTTGTTGATTATCAGAATGATTTCGTATCCGGCGCGCTCGGATTTCCCGGGGCGGAACTTTTGGATCCCGCTATTGCTGAAAAAATAAAACAATATCGCGCAAATGGTGATATTGTCATATTCACGTTTGACACGCACGGTGAGGATTATCTAAAAACACAGGAGGGCAGAAACCTGACCATACCACACTGCATTAAAGGAACCACAGGACATGGACTTTATGGCGAAACTGCCAAGCTGATACTTGACACCGATAAACGCTTTTACAAACCGACATTCGGTTCCGGAGAACTATATGAATATTTGAAGGCAACACCTTTTGAGAGCATTGAGCTTGTTGGGCTTGTATCAAATATCTGCGTCATATCCAATGCTGTCCTGGCAAAAACGGCGCAGCCTGAAACGCCAATCATTGTTGACTCCGACTGTACCGCAAGCCACGACCCGGAGCTTAATGAAGCGGCGCTTGCCGTCATGAAAAGGTTGCAGATCAGAGTAGTTAAGAAAGTTAATGATCCGGGTCCGTTCTATCACGGTACGAAGGCAGACCTCGCAATCGGTGATGTACTGATGCCGGGATACAACTCTAATTACGGCGAGGGCAGAAAAGCAAACTTTGTTTACCTGACCGCAACTATGGACGCAGCGGTATGGGGAGCGGAACTCGCGATGGGAGAAGGCACAGGAAGAATTTACATCGTAGAACCCATAGGCACTATTGAGGACGACCCAAACCTGACCGATAAAAAGTTCCCGGGCAATCCCAAGAGGTCCTATCGGACCTGCGAACCGCTTCGTGTAATCGGTGAAGTCAAAGATTGGGAAGGGCACTCGCCGGAGGTACTCGCCAATATGCGAAATAGCCTCAAACTCATGAAAGAACAAGGTATTGAAGCAATTAACGATTGATAAGGGATCTGCTTGCTAAAATGAAGACATGGGCATTTCTGACTGGCTTCGCAATCGGAATACAGTTGAATTTTTAGGCATATGGGAACAAATACATAATCCTGATTTTAATTATGGCGAATTCGCCATAAGCCATAATTAAAAGTCTTTTTTGTATCCTCAAGACACGTTGCGTTTTGTTGCTTGCTAAAAAAGCTTAAAGTGTTGCTAGGTTGAATTTTATTTGGAGATTTAAAAAATTCTTTACACAGGAAGATATTTCTAATAAAATAAAACCGAAATTAAGTCGTACGTATGTCTAGATCCGTTACTTTCAGCCTATATTATAGGCCGCGATAGGTTGCGGTATCGTAATCTTCATTTACACGAGGTAAACTTGGCTGCCGCCAGATAATAAGCAATGATGTAAAGGTGATAAAAAACAAGGTTAGGAACTTATAATGAGAAACACGGCCAAAAGGACATTGGCAGTGATCATCTGCCTCACCATGATGCTGACCCTGCAGTTGGCTGCGGTGCCAACCGCCTTAGCCGCCGCGCCGGAATGGACTGCGGTGGGCGGCCCGGGATTTTTCGCCGGTGAGGCTTTCTGTACATCCCTGGTCATTGCCGCTGATGGAACCCTCTATGTCGCCTATAAAGGCAACGGCAATAAAGCCACAGTGATGAAATACAGCGATGGCACCGGTTGGGAACCTGTGGGCAGCCCGGGATTTTCCGCCGATTATATAGATTATACCTCCCTGGAAATCGGCAGCGACGGGACTTTTTACGTCGCCTATAAAGATGCCGCCAACGAAGATAAAGTTACGGTGATGCGGTACATACCGGACACCACCGCACCGGTCCTGACTGCAGGCGGCGTAAGCCGCAGCTCGGACAGCGCGGCGACGGCAAGCTTTACCTCTGATGAAGAGGGCCAATACTATTACGAGGTAGTGGCGGAGGGCGCGGTATCATACTCGGTCTATCAGAGCACAACTTCGGGAATCTATGGCAGCCCTCTGGACAGCGTGGCATCGTCTGTCTACAGCTATGATGCCGTGGGGCTGACCAATAACGTCACCTATTATTTCAAGGTAAGCGCATTGGATTCTTATGGAAACACTGTCAACTCCAACGAAGCAAGCGCCACCCCGTACAGGTATAGCAGCGACTCTTCAGGTAAGAGCAACCCAACCGTTAAAACCGGCAAAATAACCTCCGTTACTGAAACCACAGCCACTTTACATGGAAAGATCGAGTCTGACGGAAACGCCAAAATTATTGAATATGATTTTATGTACGGTACAGATAAGAACAGCCTGACCAACAAAGAAAAGGCTGGAACCGGCAACCACCGGGGAAATTTCACTTGCGGACTAAGCAGCCTGGAAGCGGGCGCCACCTACTATTTCAAAGCCTATGCCCGAGTAAATGGCGATATATTATATGGGAGCGTCTTGAGCTTCGACACGGAAAAGGCCATTCAGCCGGAGCCGGAAGAAAAGCAGATGTTTTTCGATGTGCCGAACACTCACTGGGATTATGCATCCATAAACCAACTGTGCAAAAAAGGAGCAGTCGGCGGTTATCAAGACGGGAGCTTCAGGCCGGATGCCCCATCACCAGGGCCGAATTTATCACGATCCTGGTAAAAGCCCTGGATTTGCAAGCTGTCTCGACAGCCCAAAACTTCAGCGGCACTGCCAGACACTGGTCCCAAGAGAATATTGCTGCCGCCGCTGCCTTAGGCATTGCAGGCGGTTATACGGACGGCAGCTTTAAGCCCGACGCGCCCGTCACCCGGGAGCAGATGGCGGTGTTGGTAGTCAAGGCCGCAGGAGTCACGGTCGGTTCCGCTGAGATTGCCTTCGCGGATAGTGATCAAATTTCATTCTGGGCCAAAGTGAGTGTGTTGGCGGCAGTAAACGCCGATATCATGACAGGCTACCCGGACAATACCTTTCGACCGCAGTGCAATGCCACTCGGGCAGGAGCGATTTGCGTTATTCTGAATCCAATAAAATAGATTTTAGAATACTGAACCTGGTTGATAAGCTTGATGCCAAGCTTATCAAAGATTTAGGCTTATAACGAAACAAAGATATCCCCCGCCTCTTTAGGTGGCGGGTACAACTTAATTTCACAGGCATTGGGGATATCCCCTGTCTCGTTGAAACGCACAGATGTAAGAAAAATTTCTACAGTCGAAATTTTTCTGCTTAAGCGTTATAAGAGGATTATCTTGAACTTTGTATTTTGAATGGCAAAGAACCGGAAAAGATGTATAAAGGTATCTTTATTATTAAGGATAAAACCTGAACTCTAGGAAAACATGGGGGCGGTTCTACTGTCTGTACTGTCTGCATATCAATCCGCCGCCAAAGGACTACCAGCTTTAGGCGGCATAACATTTTCGTAACATTCGCTTTATATAAACATAACAGAAATTTTATATAATTATAACAATTCTGCGTTACTATATTGTATAAATATGAGGTAAAACCTTCAAGGGCGGGATGGTACCCTCCTTTGACAAGGTACAACACCGTTTGCAAAGGCAAATTTGCCTTTGCAAACACTACTGTAAACCTAAGACCTGGGCAGATGCAATTTTGCTGCTCCAGGCGTGTTGTATTTTGTCAAAGGAGGGTATGGGTATGTTTAAAGAAAAAATAGAGAGTTAGGAGGAAAATGGCATGAGTGAAATCGGGATCAGAGCCGGTGATAAGCTTGAAATAAAAGTGCAATCCAAAGATGGGAAGGAGCATTCCTATACAACTCACGTAGCGAAAACAATGAATGAGACTCTGATGTTTGTACATGCGCCTATTTTCGCAGGCCGTGTTGTGAAGCTTGCAGCGGATGATAAATACGAGTTTTCCTTTTTTGCACAGGACGGATTTTATCGGGCAAAAGGTACGGTATCTGATCATTATTTTATCAACAATGAAGACACGCTGGTGAGACTGGAGGTCTATGAATATGTTCACATACAAAAAAGGGGTCTTTTCAGATTAGATGTAGACCTTGATTTTACCTACTCCCGCCTGGCGGATTCGGAAGGATCCGAAGGCGACATGCCTGTTTATAAGGGAACGGTCAAGAATATCAGCGGCGGCGGCTTGTCTTGTGAATCAGATGTTTTACTGACGAAGGAGGAACATATTTTATGCCGGCTCACACTGCTCAAACAACTCGTAACCGTTGAGGGGAGGGTGCTGGATGTAAGACAGCTCCAAGACGATGAGAAAAAGCAAGATGTCTATGCATACAGGATCGTATTTGTCGATATTGAGAGCAGGGCACAGGATAAAATTATTCAGTACATATTGGCGAAGCAGCGCGAAGCACTGACAAATCATATTTGAGAAATAGAAATTAAAAATTTTTTGCCGAATTTTACCTGTCCGTAACAGTACTTTTATATAAATTTAACATTGCTGCGTTAATGTTTATTTATAGTATGCAGGCAAAATGAAGAATCAAAAGGTGGAATTATGGACGCGCAAGAAGAAAAAAGAATCATTACCCGGGTAAACTATTCCGCGAAAGGGGAAGCCGAATACAACGGTACGCTCTTTCAAGGCGAAATCATAAATTTCAGCTTAAATGGTCTTTTGTTCCAGTCGGACAAGTTAATGGATGTTTCACCTCAGGAAAAAGTCTCCATTATAATCCATTGGGACGATACGGAAAAGTATGCGACTTCAACCGTTCACTGTGTCGTCGCCGAGGCTTTTGAAAAATACAAGGCCTTATCGCCTGACTTGGTTACATTGGATATTACCATGCCGAACGTTGATGGGATTACGGTCTTAAAGGATATCATGAAATATGACCCATCGGCCAGAGTGGTGATGATCACGGCACTGGGCAAGGGTGAGACCATACTCACGGCTTTGAACGCCGGAGCCAGAAATTATATCACCAAGCCCTTTGCAGAAGATAAAATCATCAATGCGATTCAGGAAGCGTTGGAATAATTCAAGGCTGTTGAAGCGAAAAAGGGTGTGAGATTTTCCTATGATTGAAACGATTGAAACGATTGGTAAACTTGTACGCATAGTACCCACCTTTTCACCAACGGAAAACGGGGAAATAATACATAATTACTTTGAGGAAAACAAAGAATCAGAAGGGGTAGTTGTCGTTGACGATGAAAAGCCTGCCGGCATCTTGATGCGCAAGGATTTTTACCAGAAGATCGGCAGCCAGTTCGGCTATTCCCTTTACATGAAACGCTGCATCCACCTGGTTATGAAAACAGACATCACGTGTGTGGACAAAAGCTGTGACATGGCCAAATTTGGCTTTTCCGCCATGAATAGAGACCAGGACAGTCTTTACGATTTCGTCGTGATTCTGGAAAACGAAAAGTATGCAGGGATCGTCAGCATAAGCGAATTTCTCATCGAAATGTCCAAAACCAAGGAACGGGAAATAAAGCTTTTGAATGACCAGCAGCGCATATTGAAGCAGGCTAATGAAGCCGAAAAGCTTCACCGCATGGAGATCGAGCAACGAAATGCCGCTATTAAAAACCTTTTGGATCATGCCGGACAGGGATTCCTTTTCTTTGGCGACGATTTGCTTGTTTCTGAAGAATACAGCAAGGAATGTGACGATATCTTCGGTTTATCAGTCGGCAGCCAGAATTTTCTGCAAGTCATGAAAAGCTTTGTGGACGGAAATTGCATCAATCTGATGCAGGACGCATTCGCGAATAGATTCCGTGAGCAGGATAAAATCAGAAATAAGGTATACCTTTCTATTTTGCCCGAAGAAATCAAAATCAGAGGCAGGTATATCCAAACGGAATATAAAGTGATTCCCGCCCAGGAGTCAAAATCAATCATGATGATTCTCACCGACATCACTGAGAAAAAGGCGCTGGAGCTCAAAACCGCAGAAGACAAAAATAATATCAAGCTTATTATTCGTGTGATCAGCAACAGAGGCGAAATCAACCAGACCATCGAAGATCTGCATGGGTTCGTTGAAGGGGAAGCACCGCGGCTTTTGGACAGCGGTCACGATAAAAAATCGATTCTGCAGCATATCTTCCGGGTCGTTCATACCATGAAAGGGGATTTCTCCCTCAACTCCCTGCATCATACGTCAGCCGGGCTGCACCGGCTGGAAGACGCTTTGAGCGCGATGCAAAAAAAACCTGAGGCGGTCGGTATGGAGGATCTCCGGGAATTTGTGGAGGGGATCGACTGCGGCCAGCTGCTGGAACAGGATATTTCAGTGATTACCGAAGCCCTGGGAACCTGCTATTTTGAAAAGGATGATACCTATACCGTCAGCAGGCAGAGGCTGGCGAAAATAGAAAACAAAATCAAAACGACATTTCCCGAAGACGAGCAGGACGTTATCTCCGACCTTTTGCAAAGCCTTTTCTATACGAATGTAAAGGATATTATTAAAGATTACAATGATTATATTAAAACTCTGGCTGAACGGTTCGGCAAAAACATCGGCGATATTAAAATTACCGGCGAGGACGTCTACATTGACAGGGACCGGTATTTCCCCTTTATTAAATCCCTTGTTCATGTCTTCCGGAATATGGCAGATCACGGGATCGAGGATCCGGATGAGAGGGTTGACTGTGGAAAGCCGGAATGTGGGGAAATATCCTGCGGACTGGAAAAATTAGAAGACCGGTTCATTTTATCGCTGACCGACGACGGCAAGGGCATTGATCCGGAAACAATAGGGAAAAAGGCTGTGGAAAAAGGGATCTATTCCGAAGACGAGATCAGCCGGTTAGACAAGGCGAAAATCCTGAAAACCATTTTCCGCTCGGCGGCTTTTCCGTTGCGGGCGCAATTCGGCGCGTAAAATCCGGAGCGGTCCCTTGACAATTCAAGAATAGTATACCATGACTTTTATACTTAAAACGAATAAAAAAGCTTGTATCCTTGAAACGTAAACGTATGGATATAGGCTATTTTAATACTGTCAAGCCCGGGAAAGTGTTAAGGTTCATTGCTGCGGCAAGAGAATGCCTTAAAACTGCAGCAAAAACTCATAGAGCTTCAGCAAGGGGCATAACGACAGGAAGACGCCGTATGGATGCGGCGTTCGGATAATCCTTCCGTTAGGGGGGCCGGTGGGGCGCGATGATATGTTGGCAGCATTAATGTAATCAGCTTTTTAACCGATATATTAACAAAGGAGGTGCATTGAGTATGAGCTTTTTGCCTGTTAACTCTGTCCGAAACCACCTGCGTTTTGTTAAAATGTACAATGAATGGTGCTTAAGCAAGAACAGCTCTGAGACCAACAGTTCTTCGCCGATCTCTGAGTTGCAAAAAAGTGTGCAGGATAACCGAAAATCGATGAAGATAGGAAGTATTATTACAAAGCTGAAGACAGGGAAAAAACTTGCTCCCGCCGAATTAGAATATCTGCGCGTGAACCCCCCGGATTTGTATATAAAAGCAGTTAAGATTTCTAACGAGCGGGAAGCTTATGAAGCTGCATTGAAAAAGTGTAAGAACAAAGAGGATGTCGAACGCCTCCATAATCAAAAACGAATGCAGCTTAAGTTGGAATTGCACTGCTCTGATGCAGATGAAACCGAAATGCGAATGGGTCAGTTTCATGCTGCCATGAGAATATATGCAATCCGATGATTATAGGTCTCTTGATTCGGAAAAGGATAAAAGGAAAACATATAACAAGAAAAAGATATACCCGCCTCTTTAGGCGGGGATACAACTTAATTTCACAGGCAGTGGGGATATCCCCCGCCTCGTTGAAATGCACAGATGAAGGAAAAATTTCTACAGTCGAAATTTTTCTCCTTAAGCGTTATTAACCTATAACAGCAACAAAAACATAAACAGAAATTCTTGTAACAGGATAGAAATGGTTGTATACTCATGATAAACATATGCAACGATTATTTCAAAGTTATAAAAATTCGGAACCCAACAGAAAATAACCGGATTTAGGAGGTAATTACGAATGGAAATGAGAAGAAAAGACCTGGCAGTTACTGATTCTGCACGCATTGATGAAATTATTTTAAGTTGCGATTGCTTGCGCCTTGCCTTTGCGGATGGAACTCATCCGTACATTATTCCACTGAGCTTTGGTTATGAGAGAAAGGGAGACACTCAATGTTTTTATTTTCATGGAGCTGCCGCCGGGCGCAAGGTGGAATTGTGCCGCCGTTTAGGATATGCAGGATTTGAACTTGACAGGTATAGAACTGTGAACCCAAACGAAAAGGCCTGCAATTTTTCCATGCGCTATCAGAGTATAGTAGGAGAAGGGGTAATTACAGAATTGACCGCTGCTAAGGAAAAAGCACAGGCACTTAAGATAATCATGAAGCAATTAAGCGGCAGAGATGATTGGGATTTCCCTGAGGATGTGCTGGCAAAAACATGCGTATTTCAACTGGTTGTAAAAGAACTGAGCGCACGAGAGCATGGATGAGCGTAATTCGCTTTAGCAAATGCCTTCTTTAAAATGTACTTGCATTAAGTAAAATAAACATATATACTATTAGTAAATTTTGATATAATTTATATTATTTATATGTGAAAGGGGAACCAGTCTATGTTATTTAATTGGGTAGACGAATATAAAAAGAAACTTGTTACTGCTGATGAAGCAGCAAAAGTAGTTAAATCTGGAGATTGGATTGAGTATGCTTTTGGAGTGGCAAGTTCTGACGCTTTTGATAAAGCTCTTGCCAAACGCAAAGATGAATTAAATGATGTTAAAATACGTTGTGATATCGGTGCGTACCCGCATTACACTCTCGAAGCCAGTAATGAGGTTTTTACATGGAACAGCTGGCATGTTGCAGGACATGATAGGGCCTGGATACACAAGGGGCTTTACTACCTCCCTATGAAATTCCATGAATGCCCTCCTATGACTAGAGATAATTGTGTGCCGGACGATGTTTTTGTTGCCCAGGTCAGTCCTATGGATAAACACGGCTATTTCAGCTGGGGAGCCGGTGCGCCAAGCGCAATGGCTGCACATGAAACCGCTAAATATACTATACTGGAAGTCAACCCCAAGATGCCCCGTGTATTAGGTGGCGGGCAAGAATGCATACATATTTCTCAGGTTGATTATGTAATAGACGTAGATAATGATATACCAACTATACCTGATAACCCTCCCAGTGAAATCGACACACAATTAGCTAAACAAATCATACCGCGATTAAGAAATGGCTGCTGTATTCAATTGGGTATCGGCGGTGTTCCTAATGCCGTAGGCGCCATGATAGCAGCTTCTGACTTAAAAGATCTGGGCGTTCACACTGAAATGTATGTTGATGCTTATGTAAAAATGGCTGAAGCTGGAAAAATCACCGGCAAATATAAGAATTTGGATAAGTATAAGGAAGTATTTTCGTTTGCTATGGGTTCCCAAAAATTATATGACTATATTGATGATAACCCATGTTGCATTGCGTACAATGTTGATTATACCAACGACCCCAAAATAATCGCTCAAATCGACAACTTTGTTTCAATTAATGCATGTGTTGAGTTAGACCTGTTTGGTCAAGTAGCTTCTGAGAGTGCAGGAACGCGTCATATTAGCGGAACCGGCGGACAGCTTGACTTTGTAGAAGGTGCTTACAAATCAAAAGGCGGACAAAGCTTTATTTGTACAGCGTCTGTAAAAGAAATCAAAGGCAAGAGAATTTCTGCGATAAAACCAATTTTATCTCCGGGCGCCATAGTAACCAGCCCGAGAACAGCTACGCATATGATCGTAACCGAATATGGCATTGCCGACATGAAAGGCAAGAGCACATGGGAACGTGCTGAAGCTTTAGTTAATATTGCACATCCTGATTTCAGAGATGAATTAATAAAAGAAGCAGAGGTTATGAACATCTGGAGAAAAAGCAATAAGTAGACACATTGCACATAAAATAAACTTTTTTTCGGAGACATTATATATAATGTCTCCGTTTTTTGTGACAAGGGAACGGGGATATTGGTCCGAAAGAGGGTTGACAAAGATGACCTCATGCGGTAATGATAACCATAAGGGATGATATTATGCCAATAGTTGTTATGCGAAAAACATGTAGCAGCTATGTATTATGGTACAATAAGAAGTATGATAAATGGGGTGCTTGTTTCAGGAACGGTTTAAAAGTGAGTCTGTAAAAGATGATGTATAATCCGTTCACCTGATACCCTCACAATTGTACAGAGAGGCTTTTGAATGTTTATATATCAGATACTGTTAGTGATTTCCATCCTGTTGATGCTTGTTTTGATCTTATTGATTGCCCTGAAGAATAAGAAAAAATAGGTTCATTATGCCGTGATGGCTATAGCGATAAGCCTGCTGATCTGGAACAGCTCCGTATTATGCCATATCAGCTTTCCGGGAATACCGTGGGTATTGGCTGTCAGTGAAAAGATGTATTTTACCGGCATTGTTTTTGTCTCGCTGGCAACCTTATTCACCGGTTTGATTTTTGTCCAAATCAGAATCAATTTCTCCTGGAAACATGCACTGCTGTTGATTGTGCCGCTTATTTCTTTGACAGTCTTATTTACAAACTCTTACCACCATTTTTTTTATACAACTTTCAGTCTGACCCCATCTGAGCAGGATTTCGGGTTTTATTTTAATGTCCATACAGCTTATTCCTATTTATGCATCGGAATTGGCCTTTTTTGTTTTCTATATTTTGCCGTCAAAAATTATGGTTTTCTTTCCAGGCAGGCAATTCTTATTTTTTTCGCTCTTCTGATCTCATTGATTGCGGATTCATTTAGCACATTTCATATCTTTGACTGGTCGGCGGCTGTTGAAAATGTCGTATTTTCTGTTACCATTATTCTTTTTATTCTGGCCATTGTGAAATACAATTTTTTAGGCGTTGTTCCGATCGCTTTACAAAAGGTTGTTGATACCATTTCTGACGCCTATGTCGTATTCAATGAAGACTATGAAATCACCTATTTCAATAATGCGTTTGAAATAGCCTGGTCTGGAGCTTCCAGAAAAACAGGAATCAGTAAAGTCATAAAACAAGTCTGTCCTGATTTTGACGAAGAAAAGTTTGGCTGTTTGGTCAATCAGGCGGCTCGGCAGCAGTCAAAAGTAAGTATAGAAATACAGCGCCCATCCGATGACGGTGTGAAATATAGTCTGGGGGAATCACTCCGGTTATTGTCAAAGGCAGTCATGTCGGGACAATCATGCTAATAAAGGATATTACGGAACAAAAAAAGAACTTGGAAGAAGTGATACGTTTGAATGAAAAGTTACAGAGCTTGGCGATGAAAGACTGGTTGACCCAGTCTTACAACCGCTATTTTTTTGACGAGCGGTTGGAGCAGGAAATTGAGCGGATCGGTAAATTGCAAGCCTGCGGCGCGGAAGCCAAAAATTCTGAATACAAATTTGGTTTGATTATGTTCGATATTGATTATTTCAAGATGTATAACGATTTGAACGGACATCAGGCAGGGGATGAACTGTTGCAAACCATTGTCAACGTTGTAAAAGAAGTTCTTTTTTTCAATGATATCCTATGTCGTTACGGTGGGGAAGAATTTGCGGTGATTTGCTGCAATACCCCGGTCAAAGGGGTGGAAATCGCTGCAGAAAAGATCAGGAAAACAGTGGAAGAATATGAATTCAAGTACCAGGATGCTCAACCGGACGGCAATCTGACCATAAGTGTCGGCGCCGCCTACTGTGAGTCGAGCTGTTTAAAAAAAGATGATTTGATCAGAAAAGCCGATCAGAATCTTTATCTGGCCAAAAATACCGGGAGGAATAAGGTTGTGTTCATGTGATCTGAGATTTTGAGGCAATACCGCATGTTTCATCACTTTTACGATCTCGGCTCTAATAAATAACTTCGTTGAAAAATCCAGAAGGTTTTTGAATATTTATAGAAAATAGACTTACGTTTCTTTTCATATAATATGGAACCATGGCATTTTTCTCAGTCCTTGACCCCTTTGCCGCAAAGTCGATCAACACGATCAATGCTCTTGCGGTATTGGTTCTGAACCAGCGGATTCATCATTTAACGCCGGGCAGAAATTATATTGACGATAATGATTTTATAAAAAATAATGAATATGAAAATGAGGTATGACAGCATGAAGAAAATTTTTGGAATCGCTCTTGTAGCCTTGGGAGTAATAGTCATAATCCATTCTTAATAATGATGATTTATATTATTAAGAAACAACAATTATTTCTTAAAGGTATGTTTTGGAGGTAGGTAATGTTTAAAAACTTTATAATGTCCAAGAAACTCCTTGCACCATTGATCTGTTTGGTTATGGTGTTCTCTCTTGCAGCAGGTGCGGCAATCGAAATCATTCCATCAAAAGTAATGGCGGCGCAGTCTGCAGGGGCGTCAAATTCAGCAATGACAGCAAAGGTCCCTAAATACATATTTATGTTTATCGGGGATGGGATGGCAGCCGTGCAAGTGAACTCGGCTCAAATTTACGGTGGAACGAACAAACATAATCAAATGGCTTTAGATGAAATGAATTTCCAGGAGTTTGAAGCAGTTGGATATCAAACTACGCAGGATGCGACATCCTTTGCGCCGGATTCTGCATCAACAGCGACTTCACTTTCATCAGGATTTAAGACATGGAGCGGAACTATTGGCTTAAGACCGGTCGGAGTTAAATCCGGAAACAAACCGGAAAATGTTGATTCGGCGAAAACTCCGAAAACTATTGCCGAAAGGCTTAAAGACGAAAAGGGCATGAAGATCGGAATCATAACAACAGTGACCATTAACCATGCAACACCGGCAGCCTATTATGCCCATGTAGCTTCCAGAAATGACTACTATGACATAGCTTTGCAAATGGCAGATACCGACTTTGATTACTTTGGCGGCGGAACGATAAACCAGCCAACTGGAAAGAACAAGGATCAAAAAGATGCTTACGAAATCATGAAAGAAAAGGGATATACAATAGTAAGAACCAAAGAAGAAATTTTAGCTCTTGACAAGAAATCTGAAAAAGTATATGCAGTGACTCCGGTTGTTCAGGATAGCGGTGCTATGCCCTATGCCATAGATAACAAGGAGGGAGATTTAACTCTTGCTGATTTCGTGAAAAAAGGTATCGATGTTCTTGACAACAAAAAAGGATTCTTCATGATGGCAGAATCAGGAAAGATTGACTGGGCGGGTCATGCCAATGATGCTAAAGCAAATATTGAAGATCTTTTAGACTTTGAAGAAGCGATTCAGGTAGCTATTGATTTTGCAAAAAAACACCCTGACGATACCCTTATCATAGTTACAGGGGATCATGAAACAGGCGGTATGACCATAGGCCAGGCAACGACCAATTACGATACTGCATTTCATATTTTAGAGAGTCAAAAGATGTCTTATGTGGCATTTGACGAGTTAATCAATAATATGAAAAAAGCGAATCCGGCAATGACATTTGCTGATGTAATGCCCGTTATAACTGAAAACTTTGGACTTGTTAACAATACCACAGGCGATATAAGCCGTTCTGGTGAGCCAAGCTATATGACATTGGAGCTATCCGACAGAGAAGCAGCAAAGCTTGAAACGGCATTTGCCGAAACAATGTCGGATAAACCTACAAACAACGAAGAAACCGATTTATTATATGGCGGATACAATCCACTTTCAATAACTTTAACTCATATTTTAAATAACAAGGCGGGCATAGGCTGGACATCCTACTGGCATACGGGAGTACCGGTTCCGGTATATGCAACAGGTGTAAACGCGCATTTATTTAATGGGGCTTATGAAAATACAGAAGTGTATCATAAATTGGCAAAAATTACAAATCTTAATTAGCCGCAGTTTCAAAGAATAAATATTAGGGGAGTGTCGCACAACTACTTTTTCATCTTAGTCGGCGATGCTCCCATTTTTATATAATTAGAAAAGAAATATCGTTTCTCTAAATTTAAAAATGCGGAAGTACAAAGTGAGTACTATTTTGTTAAGCCGCAGGATACTTATTAAATGAAAGGAGCGCTGTTTGAAAAAGTTGTTTTTGAATATTAAAAGAAAAGAAATTGGGTTTATTATAACCCTTTTAATAGTATTAATAATACTTATTATTTTACCTACGGGCTTTCAGAAGCAAGAATACAGGTTTACCGAGGGCGTTCGGGCTAAAGTCATTTCTGTCAATAATATAGGGATACACAATTCCGGAATATATAAGCTGGGTGACCAAAGCGCCTTGATTGAAATAGAAACAGGCTCACGCAAGGGGGAGCAGGTTGAAGCGAATAATATGCTTACAGGCAGATTATCCGCCGACAAGGTTTTCCAGGCGGGAGACAAGGCTTGGGTACTGCTTGGATTTGATGAAAACAATCATATTAACTTTGCCAATATGATCGATCATTATCGTATAGATAAGGAGATCCTTTTAGTTGGAGTCTTTGCAGTAGTTATCATACTATTTTCCGGATTTACCGGAGTTCGTACCTTGCTTTCTTTTGCTTTTGCATTATTAAGCATCTGGAAGATTTTGATCCCGGCGATGCTCCATGGTTATAATCCTTTGATAGTCGCGCTATTTGTGGGTAATATACTTACAGTTGTGACATTACTGTTCGTTGCAGGGTTTTCCGGGAAAGCCTATGCGGCCATTTTCAGTTCCGTTATTTGTTCTGTCGCAACCTTACTGCTTGCAATTATATTTGGAAACCTGTTTAATATACACGGCGCCGTAATGGAAGGAGCCGAATCACTGTTATATGCCGGATTCATGAATCTTGACTTAACGTTAGTCTTTCAAGGAGGGATTTATCTCGCATGCTCAGGAGCCATACTCGATTTAGCGATCGACATTTCATCAGCACTGGAAGAGATTATCAATAATAATCCTAATGTAACTAAGAAAGAACTTATAAAATCAGGACTCAACATCGGAAAATCAGTAGTCGGAAGCCAAACCACAACCCTGCTGCTTGCCTATATGGGAAGCTATATAACAGTTATGATGGTATTTATGGCTCAAGGCACCCCCATTATGAATATACTTAATTCAAAGCCGATAGCAGCGGAGATATTGCATACCTTCGCAGGCTGCATCGGACTGGTGCTGGTATCTCCATTAACATCACTTATATGCGGATTTATGTATGATCGTAACATCGATACCGGCGGCAAGGCGGTATGATAATCTTTTTGGTCAAAGGAGATGTATAATATATGCACAAAAGAAAGGGAATCCTAATCAGAATAACTCTCCTGGCATTGATCTTAGGTTTTTTCTTCTTATTTGATAAGTCTAACTATCAAATTCAAATTCCTTCAAATCCCTTGCCGGATCAAACCTCTTCTGCTGATTCTTCGGAAGAGGTTCTTGCCGTTGACCCAATTAAGGAACAAATCCAAGGGATGTCCCTGAAGGAAAAGGTCGGACAACTGGTGATGGCTGGAGTGGATGGGTATGAGACAGACGTTAATTCTAAGCAGCTCCTTCAGGATTATCACGTAGGCGGTTTCGTTTTTTTAAAGAAAAATGTGAAGGATGCCCAGCAGATGCTGAATCTTGTCAACGCCTTAAAGGAGACCAATGGGATGAATAGAATACCCTTATTTCTGGCCCTCGATGAAGAGGGCGGCAGAGTATCCAGGATGCCCTCAGAGTTTAAAAAGATACCTTCCAGTCAACAGATTGGTGCTCAGAATAATGGTGAGCTGGCGAAACGGGCGGGAGGAATTCTGGGAAAAGAAGTTAAGGCGTTTGGTATGAATGTGAACTTTGCTCCGGTTCTCGACATTTTTAGTAATCCTGAGAATACGGTTATAGGTGACAGGGCTTTTGGCGCTCATCCCGAGCTGGTGAGTAAGCTGGGGATACAAGTCATGAAAGGGATACAAGAGCAGAAAATTATTTCAGTGGTTAAGCATTTTCCGGGACATGGAGATACACTTGTGGATTCTCATGAGGATCTGCCCAGAGTGTATTATGATCTGGAACGCTTAAAGAGCTTTGAACTTATCCCTTTCTCACAGGCCATAGCTAATAACGCTGATGCGATCATGCTGGCTCACATATTATTGCCGAAGATCGATCCTGATTACCCCGCCACCTTTTCGGAAGCACTCATCAACGGGGTCATTCGTAAAGGAATGAACTATGATGGTGTGGTCATTACGGATGACATGACCATGGGGGCTATTGCAGAAAATTATGATATTGGTGAAGCGGCGGTAAAATCCATCCGGTCAGGCAGTGATATTGTCTTAGTCTGCAATGATTTTGATAAGGAAGTGGCTGTACTTAAAGCGATTCACGCGGCAGCTGAGACGGGGATAATACCATCTGACCGGATAGATGAAAGCGTCTGCCGTATCTTAAAGCTGAAGGAGAAATATGCTCTGGCTGATCAGCAGACAGAATCAATGGATGTACAAAGCATCAATGCTGAAATCGAACAGCTTTACAAAGATTACCCGGCTTTAAAAAGGCGGTGACAAAGGAACGGATCCTGCCGGAACAGCTGGAAAAATATTAAAGGAGAACGAACTATTTAAAAAAATGTTTTGACACAAATAGTAATGCGTATTAAGATACCACTTGGGAAAGTAACAAAATATGGACGGCATAATCTCTGCTAACCTCATACGCGGCAATACATATACGATTATTCTAAAGAACAGGATGGATATATCGAGAGAGGAGAGCCAATCATCAAGTGAACTCACAAAATACGCTGAACAGGGAATTTTATAATAGAGATTCGTTGATCGTTGCAAAAGAACTTTTGGGAAAGTTGCTGGTGCATGAAATAGAAGGGCAAAGGATTTCTGTAAAAATAGCCGAAACAGAAGCCTATATGGGTATAGGAGATAAAGCCGCCCATTCATATGGAGGAAAAAGAACGCAGAGAGTGGAAGTCATGTATGGCGATCCCGGCTTTTCATATGTATATTTTGTATATGGAATGCACTACTTATTTAATATAGTTACCAGAGAAGAAGGCAATCCCCAAGCTGTTTTGATAAGGGGGGCTGAGCCGATAGAAGGACTTGATATGATAGCGCAAAACAGATTCGGAGTACCGTATGCACAGTTAAGCAAAAGTCAAATAAGGAATTTAACAAATGGACCAGGGAAATTATGCAGAGCATTATCTATTGATAATAGTTTAAATGGAGAGGATCTGTGTTGCGATAAGCTCTATGTTGAAGAAGGAGAAAAAGAAAAGTTCAGAACAGTATCTGCCAAACGGGTAGGAATCGATTATGCCGGGGAGGCTAAGGATTATCTTTGGAGGTTTTATATAAAAGATAACAATTATGTGTCGGTAAAATAATGATAGAAATACTCTTTGAATAAGGAAGGAGATGCGCATGAAACTGATTTACACAGGTAAAACCAAGGACGTATATGAATTAGAGGACGGGAACTGTCTCTTAAAATTCAAGGACGATGCCACCGGAGAAAATGGCGTTTTTGATCCGGGAGCCAATACTATAGGGCTAACCATTGAAGGAGCAGGAAAGGCAGGTCTTCGCCTGACTCAATATTTTTTTGAAAAGCTTAATGATTTAGGGATTCCTACACATTATGTGGCGGCAGATACTGAGGCTGGAACAATGATAATAAAGAAAGCAATTGTTTTTGGTCATGGTCTTGAGGTGATTTGCCGTTACCGTGCGGTAGGAAGCTTTTTACGCCGTTACGGCAAGTACGTACAGGACGGGCAAGTCTTAGATGCCTTTGTAGAGGTAACGCTAAAGGACGATGATAGAAATGATCCTCCGATAACTGAAGATGCATTGGATATGCTTGGGATCCTGACGAAACAGGAGTATCAGACCTTAAAGCTGCTGACTCAGAAAGTTGCAGAGGTAGTTAAGGATGAGCTGGCGCAAAAAGGTTTAGAGCTGTATGATATCAAATTTGAATTTGGCAGAGTGGGAGAAGATGGGCAGATAGCTCTGATAGATGAAATATCGGGTGGCAATATGCGGGCCTATCATCAGGGCACAAGGGTCGAACCGCTTGAGTTGGAAAAGCTGATACTCGGTCGATAGCTTCATGTGTCAGCACATGTGCCAATGTGACGGGGATATTGTCACCTTCTAAGAGGCACCTGACTGATGTGTTTTCTCGGAAACGCGGTCGCTTAAGGTTTTACCTGCGGCTCCAACGGTTTCCTATGAAAACACACCGTCGCGGCGTTCATGTAAACTTTGAGTGACAATACCCCCGTCCCTTCGACACACCATCCCTTTGACACACACATGAGGTTATGCTAGTATTCAAAGAAAAGGGGGAGTGTAAGTATGACAGAAATGATAAAAGCACGCGTAATGTCCCATGGGTTAAGCGAAGAAGTGGCTTTGCACATCTCTAATGCAATAAACGCAATAATAATTATTCTTATCGGTATTTTGCTCTATTTGATCACAAAAAAGATAATATTAAGGGTATTGGAAAAAGCCATTGTGAGAAGCAAAACACAATGGGATAATTTCTTATTAAAAAACAAAGTATTTGATCGGCTGATCCATATTATACCGGCATTTGTAATCCATGCTTTAGCTCCAATATTTTCGGATTATCAGATTTGGATCCAGCGGATAGCCTTTTGTTACTTCGTCATTATAATTGTTCTTGTCTTGGATAAAATTTTCGATGCCATAAATGATATATACAATAATTTTGAAGTATCCAAAGAAAAACCTATAAAAGGATTCTTTCAGGTACTTAAAATTTTTGCGTATATGATAGGAATCATTGTTATAATAGCAGTACTGATAAATCGTTCTCCATTGGTTCTGCTTGGCGGTATCGGCGCCGCGACCGCAGTACTTCTGCTGATCTTTCAAAATTCGATACTTGGTTTTGTGGCAAGCATTCAGCTTGCTTCAAATAATATGCTGCAGATCGGAGACTGGATCGAAATGTCCCAATATGGCGCGGACGGCGCTGTATTAGAAATCTCACTGCATACCGTAAAAGTTCAAAATTGGGATAACTCAATTACAACCATCCCAACATCTGCACTGATATCCGAATCGTTCAAAAACTGGAGAGGAATGCAGGAATCAGGCGCCAGAAGGATAAAACGGGCTGTACACATTGATACGACAAGCATTAAAGTCTGTAATGAGGAAATGCTGGAAAGATACAGCAAAATTCAATACATTGAAAAATACATTGAAGATAAGAAAAAAGAAATAATGGAATATAATAACATGAATGACATAGACGCTTCCAGTATTGTTAATGGAAGGCATCTGACGAATATTGGCACTTTCAGAGCGTATGTTGTCAATTATTTGAAAAATCACCCGGGGCTTCATAAAGATAGGACTCAAATGGTAAGGCTTATTAATCCAACTGAAAGGGGAATTCCTATAGAGGTATATGCTTTTACAAAGAGTACGGTATGGGTGGACTATGAAGCAGTGCAGTCAGATATATTTGATCATATACTGGCGATCGTCCCCGAATTTGATCTCAGGGCCTTCCAAAACCCCACAGGGCACGATTTTAGACAGACACAGTAAATTATATTGGGGACGGTGTGCGCCAATACCCCCGTCCCCTGTCATATTTAATACTCAGTCAAATTATTCTGTAGTTTACCGCTTGTCCCTTCAATCAAAGATGGCTGGGATATCAGTTTTATGGAATTATGTATTTCAAACTGATCTATTAACGATTTCAGGGATTGTGCCTGCGCAGCCATTTGTTCACTGTAGGACGCGCTTTCTTCTGAAGTGGCCGTATTGCCTTGAGTAACCTCAGCCACCATGTTGACTCCCGTTTTTACTTCTGAAATAGCTGTTGCTTGCTGTACGGATGAATCTGCGATTGCTCCCATGATTTCAACTGCATCGCTGACCTCCTGGATAATCATATTTAAGGCGGAAGCTGTTTCATTTGCGATCTTATACCCTTCCTCGACACGCATTATCGAGTTCTCGATCTTCTCCGAGGTTTCCTTCACGGCATTTGCGCTGCGTGCAGCAAGATTCTTGACTTCATCGGCAACCACGGCAAATCCCTTACCTTGTTCTCCGGCTCTTGCCGCTTCAATTGCCGCGTTTAATGCCAGCAAATTAGTCTGGAAAGCAATATCATCGATCACCCTGATAACACTTCCGATGTATTTTGAGGATTCTTTTATATCGTCCATGGCCTTAAGCATTTTGGTCATCTGTGTATTTCCAGCTTCTGCATCTGCTTTTGCTTTCATGGATCTCTCATTTGCCTCCCTGGAATTGCCGACATTTTGCTTTGCGTGCTCCGAAATTTCACTTACGGTCGCGCTGATCTCCTGTAAAGAGCTGGCTTGTTCGGATGCTCCCTGCGCCAGAGTCTGACTTGTATTAGAAACTTGATTCGCGGCTGTCTCCACTTGATCTGCTGCGGTATTGATTTCAGCCATTATTTCATTGAGATTACGAATGGTATGATTCATAGCCTCTTTTATTTCTTTATAGTCGCCCGGATAATCGCCAGTCACATAAGATGTAAGATCCTTTTGCGCAAGTTTGTAAAGGACTGTGCCGATCTCCTGCATAGGTTCCGATATGGCTTCCATTGTGGTATTCATACCACGGATAATATCCCGGTATCCGCCTTCAAACCTGCTCAGTTCGCCTCTGGTTCCCAGATTTCCGCTTGCTGTTGCTTCCGCAAGCATATTCGATTCTTTGATTAGGTCCCGTAT
This sequence comes from Eubacteriales bacterium, assembly GCA_028706405.1. GTDB lineage: Bacteria > Bacillota > Clostridia > Peptostreptococcales > Anaerovoracaceae > Anoxybacterium. The sequence continues at coordinate 11,946 of JAQWBM010000019.1, read as the reverse complement.
GGTCTGCATCATATCAATACAGGCTGTCGTCAGCTTATCCTCTTCTGATTTTTTCCCTTTCTGCTGCAATTCTTCAAGTAGATCAGTATTTCCTTTCGCAACGTGCTGAAATACTTTTTCAAGCTCAAGCAATCGTTCCTGAACGGTGTTTATGGACGTTTCCAGTTCTTGGAACATACCCTTGTATTGACCGCTCATTTTTACGCTGAAATCATTTACTGCCATTCTGTCCAATACATTATCAGCTTCAGAAATGGGCTCAATTACGATATCGAGCAATCTGTTTATTCTTTGGATCATTACCTTGTATTCGCCCATAAACGGTTCTGCGTTTCCTCTGACAGACAAATTGCCGTTGATTGCCTGTTCAATTATCATATCGCACTCCGAAATATAGGTTTTTATTGAAGTGACGCTCGCCATAAGGCTGCCGCCGATCCTGTTGAAATCACTCTGAATTTCAGAGGTATCCTCATCGGCTTGATCCATGAGGAAATTGATATCTAAATCACCTTGGGCCAGCCTGGATATGGAATCCGTCAATATTGCCACCCCTCTTTGCTGGTATGCGTTTTGTTTTGCCGCAAGTTCTATCTTTTTCTCTACCAGCTCTTTCTGATTTTGGACCTCCCGCAAAGCCGTCTTTATTTCCGTCAGATCCTGCACCACTTCGAAGGCGCCGATAACAGCACCGTTTTTGTCGTGGACCGGGGCTGCCGTACAGACAACATCGTGTTGCTCTTCACCCAGAGACAAGCATATTTCTTTTCGGTGCGTCATGCCGTCTTCGATCGCAGCAAAGGCGGCGCTCTGCTCCGTAATAAAGTCATCGCCGAACAGGGATTTGTATTCCATGCCGTTTGATTCCTGTCTACCATTATTAAAGAAAGTCTCTCCCGCCTTATTTATAAAGCGAAGCTGATATTCAGAATCCACAATCAGAACCGGCGTTTGTAAATTGTTGAAGTAGGTCACCAGGGAATCGATCACCCCGTTCAATCCGCTTACGATCTCCCTGTAACTTCCCCTGAACTGTGATATATTGGCTCTCAGGTTAAAGTTCCCGCTTATTGCGGCGTTTGTCAGGTTATCGGTTTCAGCGTTCAAAGCCTTTAAGTTGTCTAAAACCGAACGGAACGCATTCGACAATACTCCGATTTCATCTGTCGAATCCGACTCCAGAGATATATTCAAATCGCCTTCGGACACTTTTCGTGACGCTTCTGTGAGCTGCCGCAATGGCTTGATCAGTGTCCGAACCATCTTTAAAATCAATATCAGCGTGCCGATAGCCAGTATTGATACAACCGCGGAAATGAGCAGGCTTATGGCTCTGCTCAGACCGCTTATAACGCTTTTTGGTTCACCGCAGAAAATAACGCCTGCATTTTCTCCATTCACGTTTTTAAACGGGGTATACGAACCGATATAATCCTGTCCGCCGAGCTTTGCGTCCCCGCAATAAATTTCGCCGTTGCCCAGCGTTTTCTCAATAACGTTCTGTTCTAATTTTATACTGCTGATAAATTCTGCATCGTCAGGTTTTACCGTAGACGCGATTCCGGTATCGCCATCATAAATCACGATTTCTTTGTTAAGCGTATCCCCAAAGGTCTTGGCTGTTTGAGTGCTGCCCAGCACATAGCCGGTAGACAGCGCGCCTATGATATTTCCAGCTTCGTCTCTAAGAGGAGTTCCCGCCCGAATTGAAAATTTAACGACTTTCCCCATTTCAATTCCGACGCTTTGCTCTCCTTTTAATGCGTTTTGAATATTGACCTGATTTGCGATATTGTCACCAAAGGTTTGAGGCTCATGCGCACGCACAAAAACAGTTCCTTCCGTATCGGTGATTACCACATATTCGAACCCGAATGATTCCATAGCGGTCCGCCCGAGCTCTATCGCTTTATTTTGGTCGCCTGTTTGTATCGCGTCAACAAGCCGCGCCGAGTTTTCAAACCATGCCAACGAATTCAGTGCGCGGGTTTTATATGTCTCAATCTCAGTTGATATTACTTCGCCGTTTTTTCTGGAATTCTCCAGAATATAGTCTTCAAAATAATTATTCACAAAGTAATAGACGGAAAGGTTGATCATTATGACCATGATTAGCATTGAAATGGCCAGCGGCAGCATTAACTTATAACCAATACTTCTGTTCTTCCATTTAAGTTTATTATTCATTTCATAATTCCTCCATTGTATGCAATAATATCTCATCTTTCGGATGTTAATTCCAGTTATTCAACACTTTCTCTGATGTCAGCGTTTTGATCGTTATAAATATTATCGGCATGACTGACGATTAATCAATAGAAATATCATACAGGTATATTTTTCTGCACGATTTTTAATAATTCGTCAAAATCTTAAACTTTTCGTAAAGAATTTTAAGTATTTTGTAAAGCACTGAAACTCAATACCTTGTATAGTGTAATAAAAGGAGCGGCTATAATTAGGGCCTGCCGAACAAATACCATAATATAAAAAGGCTTGTTCAGATCTGATGCAATCCAGTGAAAGAACACAAAGCCATACGAAAGTGGAGAGTAAAGATAACATGGAGCGCAGCAGGAAAACGGATCAATCGACAGTGCGTCAGGCAGGATTACGAAGCGGCGCAATAGGCTATATGCCCGGACTGGACGGACTAAGAACTCTGGCGGTATTTGCCGTGATCGCCTACCATTTTAACTTGACCTGGGCGCAGGGAGGGCTTTTAGGGGTAAGCCTTTTTTTCGTGCTGTCCGGGTATTTGATTACCGGCATCCTTCTGGCTCAATGGGAGAAATCAGGCACGATCGACCTGAAAGATTTCTGGCTGCGCAGAGCCCGTCGGCTGCTGCCGGCATTTTTTGCAATGCTGGCAGGCGTGATGTCCTGGATCATGCTTTTCGCCCCGGAACGCTTGGCCGCTATGAAAAATGAAGCGTTGGCCTCGGTGTTCTATTCCAGCAACTGGTATTTGATCTTTCATCAAGTATCATATTTTGAACGCTTCGGACCGCCGTCTCCTCTGGGACACCTCTGGTCATTGGCAGTAGAAGAACAATTTTATCTATTCTGGCCGCTTCTTTTGGGATTGGGACTGAGATTCCTCGCAAAGCGAAAATGGATTATCGGGGTGACAGTTGCCATTGCTTTAATCTCGATTACTGCGATGGCACTGATTTATACGCCGGGTGATGACCCCAGCCGGGTATATTATGGAACGGACACACGTGCTTTCGCTTTGCTTGTCGGAGCTGTATTAGCGATGGTGATGCACGGCGATCGGATGGCTGCAAATCTGACCGAAAAAAAAAGGCTTGCACTCGATGTGATTGGAAGCATGGGGTTGCTGGTCATACTTTTGATGTTTTTGAAAACAAACCAATACCAGACATTTCTTTACCCGGGCGGTCTTCTGCTGTTTTCTGCCGCATCTGCCTGTGTGATCGTTGCCCTGACTCACCCGTCTTCCTATCTGAGCAAGCTGTTCAGCTGGCGGCCTCTGCGTTGGCTGGGTGAGTGTTCTTACGGGATTTATCTGTGGCATTATCCGGTCACCGTACTGACAAACCCCGTTGTGAACACAGAAAGCACGGAGCCTTCGCATATGTTTTGGCAAATTGCAGTAACCGTTATTCTGGCTGCATTGTCACGCTACCTGATCGAGGAGCCCATCCGGTATGGACAGCGGAAACTGTTCCTGAGGCAGATGCAGGGTCTTCAGAGATGGCGAGGTCCGCTTGCGTTAAGCGCCAAAATGTCGGCTGGTATATTGTTGATATTCCTAATATTGCTTATGAGCGCCAATGAAAGCACACAGGTTTCGGCAAAGGACATGGCAAAGAGCGGTAAGATTGAGATGCAAGTGCAGATGGTTGATACTCAATCGCCGGAAGAGCAGGCTCGAACACCTGAAACAGATAATAACACGTCGATCGGGAACAGAGTGGATATCGGAGATATCAGAGTGGGTATGGCTGCGGAGAATGAGCCCGCTGCATCGGATTCTGATAAGAACAATGGACCCGCCTCAGCGGATCAGGGAAGCGAAATCTCGGGTGAAGGAATTACAATCATCGGGGATTCATTAATGATCGATGTGGTGCCTTTATTGGAGGAGCGCCTGCCTGGAATTGTTATTGATGCAAAAATCAGCAGGCAGATGCATCAGGCTCCGGATGTCATATCTGAACTCCGGAAAAAAAATAAACTTGGGAAAACCGTAATCCTTCAATTGGGTACGAATGGTTCGTTCACAGAAAAACAGCTGCTCAAGACACTGGATTCCCTGGAAGGGGCCGAGATGATCATACTGATGAATACACGGGTCCCAAGACCTTGGGAAACCGTGGTGAATGAGATGCTGACAAAGGTATCGGAGCCTTATCAAAATATCAAGCTGGTAGACTGGTATTCAGCCAGCAGCGGACATAATGAGTATTTTCGTTCGGACGGTGTACATCTGAATCAGGCTGGTATCAAAGCCTATGCAGATATAATAATCAAAGCGCTTATGTGACATATAGACTGTATTGTTGTCATGCTTATCGTGGTATAATAACGAGGCAAAGATATTTGTCAAGCGCGGCGCACGATAGCGTTATAAAAAAACCAAAGGGATGAGAATATGCACGATAACAAGATTAAGATATTGGTCGTTGAAGATGAAGCTTCAATTCGGCGTTTTATTACGCTCAATCTGGAGACAGCGGGATATAAAGTCAAAGAAGCGGTGAGCGGAGAAGATGCGCTGGATATGCTCAAGGGATTTCTGCCGGATGTAGTTGTGCTGGATTTGATGCTGCCCGGAATAGACGGTCTGGAGGTTTGCCGGCATATCCGCAGTACAACGCCGGAACCGCTCATCATCATGCTGACGGCAAAAGGGCAGGATTCGGATAAAATAATGGGTCTTGAATTGGGAGCGGACGATTATATGGTTAAGCCCTTTAATCCGTTTGAATTGATTGCCAGGATCAAAGCTATGTTAAGACGTCAAAACCGTTTCAAATCTGAAAAAGAAGGCTATATTTACGGTAATCTGCATCTGGATATTGGCGCCAATAAGCTGCTCAAAAACGATATCGAGGTGGATCTGACCCCTACGGAATATTCCTTGTTGAAGCTGTTTATGGAAAACCCCGGAAAAGCACTGAAAAGAGATGAGATGCTGGATGTTGTCTGGGGTGGGGATTATTTCGGGGATACGAAAACGCTGGATGTGCATATCAGACGGCTTAGGGAAAAAATTGAGGACAATCCGTCTGCGCCCAAATATATTAAGACAATCTGGGGTTCCGGCTATCGATGGCAGCCTGCGCCCGAAGGGAGTATTCCATGAAAGGGATCAGGGGAAGACTGACGGCAAGCTTCATGATCGTTATTCTCATCTCGGTGATATTTTTGGAAATTCTGCTGATTTATACGGTACAGCAAAATAATTATGGCAGCTTAAAGGGAAATCTGGTCAGTCAGGTCAAGATCAGCGCGGATATGTATTCCCGATACTACTCCGAAACATCACTTGAGGATAACGTCCTGTATAATGTTGATGCCTTCTGGAATCAAAGCAATGCCCGAGTGGAGATCATCGATCGGGAAGGAAAGATCGTTATGGATTCTCTGGGAACGATACCCAGTCCGGAAGAGCCAGCGGAAGATATACAAGCGGCTTTAAACGATAGAATAGGAGAATGGGCAGGAAGGTTAAACGGACAGAAAGTTATAGCCGTATCCTACCCTTTAAAATCCAGCGGAGAAATCGTCGGAGCCCTTCGTTTTATTGCTTCTACCGAATCCATTGACAAGGATATCCGAAATACGATGAAAGTTTTTATCGCCATCGGTCTTTTTGTTGTACTGAGCGTCGGCTTGCTCAGTATTTTTTTAGCCAATTCTATCCTTGTCCCCCTTCGGGAGGTGATCACTGCCGCTGAGCGAATGGCAGAAGGCAATTTTCATATCAGGAGTAAGAAAAAGCAGGATGATGAAATTGGCAAGCTTACTGATACCCTGAACTATATGGCCGATGAAATCGTAAAAAAAGAGAAGCTGAAAAATGATTTTATTTCTTCGGTTTCCCATGAATTGCGCACCCCGCTGACCTCTATTATGGGCTGGGCTATTACATTGCAGAGCGAAAAATTCCAGCAGAAGGAAACGCTTAACGATGGTCTCGGAATAATTGCGAAGGAGAGTGAACGGCTTACGCAAATGGTAGAAGGGATGCTTGATTTTTCCAAATTTATTTCCGGCATTATCAGGCTTGAATATGAAACGGTCAATCTGACTGAGCTTTTGGAGCATATCCGCATACAATTGATGCCGCGGGCCGTTCGGGAAAATATCAGCTTTACCGTTGATTACCCGGAAAACCTGCCTGAGATGCAGTCGGATGCCAACCGCCTGAAACAAGTATTTATCAATATTCTGGATAATGCTTTAAATTTCACTGATTCCGGGGGATTTGTGCGTTTTCAGACCAAGACCGATGAAAAGGAGTACATTTTTATAATTGAGGACAGCGGCTGCGGTATTGCCTCCGAGGAATTGCCTATGATAAAAGAAAAGTTTTACAAAGGTAAGAGCTCTCATTCCCAAAATGGGATCGGCTTATCCATCTGTGAAGAAATCGTTACCATGATGAAGGGGCGGTTAGAAATAAGCAGTGAGGTCAATATTGGGACGGTCGTCACCGTTATTCTGCCCAGAGAGGTGGATTCCAATGGCTAAAAACGTTTTTATTTTCCTGACCATATTTGTGCTTTTGGTTCTCGGAGGCTGTGCAGAAGCTCCGGGAGCATCGGCAGGCAAGATCATACCGCCTTCCAATCAGACCAGTCCGTTAGGAGGCAAATGGATGGTGCTTCAAGAACTGGATGTTAACTCCAACGAGGAAGAAACATGGGAAGGAAGCAGTGTCCGATTTGCTGCCGATGCCGTCGCGTTCGGCGGACATGTATGGGAAAGCCCTTCTTATAAAATCAAACGAGTAAAAGCAGCTGATTACCTGATGACAAAATATATTACCTCTTCAGGAATTTTTGTTCCGGGAAGCCGTGAGGTTGACGTGATCACCATCTATACCGCTTCCAATTTTCTGGGCGAGGTGATGAGGCTCGACGATGCAAGAATGATTTTCTCTGTACAGAACAAAGATCTTTTGCTGAAAAAGGTTTCGGATCAGACGGACGTCACGCTGGATACAGCCGATAAAAATACATTTGATCTGAGCCGGGGAAGCAATAAAGGAGCCTCCGGTGTTCTGTTGGGACTGCGGGCGCCTTCAGGCGGCGACTACACCTACCGCACGCTTTGGATTGCGGCCGATCAGCATCAGCTTCATCCAATACTGTCGGCTGAACAGCTTTTTTTCCCGCGAATCAGTGGATTTTGGGAACTTAGTGTTCAGAGCTCTGACGGTGTTGCAGGTAATATGTTGGCAGCCCAAAATGTGGCGGCAAAGCCCTTGGAAACGAAGCAAGAAGGTGACAGATCAGGCGTGCGGAATGTAATGAAAACGGGAATGCAAGATAGTATGGATGTGGGCATACAGAACAGAATGGAAGAAATTGCAGGGACAGGCGCATCGGATGTAATCGATCAGGCGACAAGAGTCATCAATTATGTTGGCAATGATTATGTGTCAATTGAAAAAATAACCAACGGTATTAATCGATTGCAAGTGCTTCCGGTTGACAATCTATCGTCGCCTACGGTAATAAAGATACACGATTTGCTGGGGTATGAGGGATTGACCGCTTATTTGAACGCAAGGGAGCATGCGATTGCGTCCGTAAGCGGCAAAGAGACCACTCTGATCGAAAGCGGTGAGTCCGGCGAAAATTTCGGTCTTGTACGGAAAAACGGGCATTGGTTTTTTGTGGGCAGAATCAACTATCAAAGAGGCGGAAAGTATGAACAAACGGACTTTGACCTAAAGATCATCCCACCGGCTAATTTGATTTTTTATGATACATTAGTCTTAAACTGGCTCAATATTAAAGACCGGGTCCCTGACGCATCAGATGCTTTCACTTCGCCCAACAAGGATATTGCGTTGGTGAAAACAAAAAACAAATTAAAAGTTTACACCATTGGAACGGAAAAGCTGGCGGAAAACCCTTTGGCGGAAATCGACCTGCAGGAGGGAGAAGCCATGATCATGGCAGAGTGGGCGACAGGGCTTTACGTTGATAACTGGGAGAGGTCGTTTCTTTCGTATGGCGCTCAGGCTTTAACAGACAGTCCTGTTCAAAGGTGACAAGAGAACGGAGGTGCGACCACTTGGTCGCACCTCCGTTCCACTTATTATTATTTTAGATAGAATCAAATAAAGTTGTGCTAAGGTATTTTTCGCCGCGGTCGGCAAATGAAATAACAACAAAGCCTTCATCCAAATTTTTGACGCATTCTAAAGCAGCAACCATGGCCGCGCCGCTGCTCATACCAACAAAGATGCCTTCATGCTTTACGATTGCCCGTGCCATGGCGAAGGCTTCTTCTGATTCAATCATTACTGTCTGATCGATTCTGGAAGGGTCGTAAATTTCCGGAACAATCGCCTCTTCCATATTTTTTAGCCCTTGAATATAATGACCCTTGACCGGATGGGCTGACACGATCTTTATATCAGGATTCTTATCTTTTAGTCCCAAACCAACCCCCATTAAAGTACCTGACGTACCTAACGCGGATACGAAATGAGTTACCTTTCCATTTGATTCTTCCCAGATTTCATTTGCTGTTGTTTGATAATGAGCTATCTTATTATATTCATTCGAAAACTGATTCGGCATAAAGTACTTGTCGGGATCGTTTTTCACCATCTCATGAGCTTTTCTGATGGCGCCGTCTGTACCAAGTGAAGCATCTGTCAGTATAGTTTTCGCCCCAAAGGCTTCTATCATCTTGCGGCGTTCAATTGAAACAGCTTCACTCATTACAATAGCAACGGAATAGCCTTTGACTGCACCTATCATTGCAAGACCGATACCTGTGTTACCGGAGGTTGGCTCGATAACCGTTTTACTCGGTATAAGATCACCGCATTCTTCCGCCTGCTCTATCATTTTCAAAGCAATACGATCTTTAATGCTTCCTGTTGGATTAAATCCTTCAACTTTTGCATACATCAGAACATGAGGTTTTGGATTTAATCGGTTTATTTTAACCAAAGGGGTGTATCCTATAGTATCAAGAATATTGTTGTACATTTTGTCTAACCCTCCTATTTCCATAGTAATACTAAACTATTCAAATTAAGTAATCAACCATTTTCTTAATATGAAGTCTCCTTCCCAGAGGTGACTTACCTTAAATACAGTTTCCATAACCTGTTCATCGTCTTTTCCAAAATTAAAAAACCGGAAAAGAGAATAATTAACAACAAGTTCAGGCAATAATAACTGGTAACCTTGGGTTTAATACATACATTTATATGTGAAGTGATAGTAACCCTTCCCTCTCATCAATAATAGAAAAAGTTACAACAACTCAGCACACTTATCATATATGTAAAAGATGATGGTACTGTAGCAAATTGATCGAGCAAATAAGCCAATATAAGAAAAATTTCTACAGTCGAAATTTTTCTAATAATTGTTATAAGGAGAAGCACAGGTGAATTTTTCATACATGTATATTATTTTTGGAGTCTGCATCACTTTATTCATTCTTCTGCTATTATTCTTTGTTCTGAACAACATTCGAAAAAACAAAAATGTTCAAATTCGTGACGTCTCTTTGCCGGGAGACGCTCTTGAGGACCATGCGAGAATAACTGCGCTTGAGCATTCTGTTTCTTCAAAAATATATTTAAAAGATTGGCCGATAAGCCGAATGAACAGTAACTACAGCTATATACAAACAGCATTCAGAAGCCTGAATGACGATGTTATTCAGAAACAGCCTATGCCCCCGGCCGCAGAATGGCTGCTTGATAATTTTTATATTATCGAAGAGCAGGTAAAAAGCATCAGGAGAGATTTTTCTAAGAAGCATTATTCCAGTCTGCCTGTTTTAGACAAGGGTCCATATAAAGGATATGCAAGAATCTATGCGATTGCCATGGAACTGGTATCACATACCGATGGGAAAATCGAAACAAATACGCTTCTTAAATATCTGGAGGCTTATCAATCAAATAATATACTGATGGAGCGAGAGGTAGGCATCATCCCTCTCATGATCAAGTTGGCGTTGATAGAGAGCATCAGAATGATTAGTGAAAAAATGATGGAAACAAAAACTCAATGGGATATGGCGGATGAAGTATTTAAGAAATGGTATGAAGATCAGGAGGAAGGTTCAGAGCAAATAGTCAAACTGCTGAAAAACAATACAGCCTCTGAAATAAATTCCTCGTTTGTAGAACATTTATTTTATAGATTGAGGAGATCCGGCCGCAGCTATACCAATGTATTGCATTGCATAGACGAAAATCTCGAAAAATTTCATAAATCGACTGAAATCATAGCTCAAAAAGAGCATAATATACAGGCCGCTTACACTGTTACAATAGGAAACTGCATCGCTTGCCTAAAATACATTTCAAGCTTTGACTGGTCTGAGCTGTTTGATCAGGTTAGTTATTTAGAGAGGATTTTAATACAGGACCCTTGCAGTATATACAGCTGTATGGATGCAAATTCCAGAAATCATTACAAGAGCAGAATTGAAGCGCTTGCAGAGGATTACGGTACATCAGAGCTGCACATCGCACGAGAAGCTATTAACCTGGCCGAAGAAGCGAAAGCCAAGCTTGAAGAGGGCACAGAAGACAGATCATCGCATGTGGGATATTACCTCACAGGAAAAGGCTTAAAAAAGCTGGAAAACAGACAAAAAGGAAAGAAAAAGCCAATAAAAAAACTGACCGGAATCATAATGGATCATATTGGAGGTCTGTACCTTTGCTTTATCATTGCTTTCATCACGCTTATGGCTCTGATCTTTGCAGCATATTCCGCAAGCATACGAAGTGAAAGTATAATATTATATGCAATTTTAGCCGGGGTAGCGGTAATGGTACCTGCCTCGGAGATTGCTGTTTCTATCGCCAATTGGCTGGCATGCAAAATAAAAAGACCTGCATTCTTCCCGCGCCTTGAACTGAAGGATGGAATTCCGGAGAACATGAGCACCATGGTTGTAATGCCGGCTTTACTTACGAACGAAAAAAGGGTAGAACAGCTTCTTGAAAACATGGAAAGCCACTATCTTGCCAATAGAGAAGAAAATCTATATTTTGCCTTGATCGGTGCTTTCGCAGATTCAAACGGACCTAATGCCGATGAGGATACGGATATTATTCGCCTGGCTTCCCAAGGTGTAAAACAATTAAATCAAAAATATTCCAAAGAAGGAAAAGACACATTTTATTTCTATAACAGGCTCAGAAAATTTAGTGCCGGTGACAATAATTGGACCGGATGGGAAAGGAAAAGAGGCGCTTTAATGGAATTTAACGAGATGCTTCTCGGTTCTCAGGAAACCAGCTTTTTCTTTTTTTCAAGCCCAAAGTTGCCGTCCGCCGAGATTAAATACATTATAACTCTTGACGCAGATACCATACTGCCATTTGGTATGGCAAAAAAAATGATAAGCACTATGGCACATCCTTTAAATGCCCCTGTTATCGATAGCCGCAGAAACATAGTAACAGAGGGGTATGGAGTTATGCAGCCTCGTATTACCTTTGATATAGAGAGCTCAAACAGCTCTCTGTTTTCAAGAATTTATACAGGACAGGAGGGAATTGACCCTTATGCAAGCGCTATATCCGATGTGTATCAGGATCTGTTTGGTGAAGGGATATTCACCGGAAAGGGCATTTATGAATTACGAACATTCCAACGTGTCTTAAAGGACGCGGTGCCGAATAATGCCGTTCTAAGCCATGATTTGCTGGAAGGTTCCTACGTCAGGGCTGCCCTTGTAAACGACATGGAA
>JAQWBM010000069.1 GCA_028706405.1 Eubacteriales bacterium | reverse complement strand
AGCGCAATATTTTTGTAAACAGCATTGACCCTGGAACCATCTTCCAGCCTGGCATCTACGATGGGATTCAGCTCATTGATTTCACGGTGGACCTTGGCGGCAATTCTTCTTATGATTTCTTCCAGATCCTCTGTTGATTCAAATCGAACATTTAACTTTTCAATCTTACCGTTTCTTTCAATAAAGATATCCTCTATGCCATTTACCATGATCTCATTGACTTCTTTGTCGTCCGCATACGGTTGAAGCAGATCCAAATCCTTTCTGGTTGCATTAAAGACCCCCGTGATTACTTCTCCTTTTTTCCTAAATGAATAGTTTTCAATACGCTGATCACGAAGAACATAATCCTCTATTAAGGTTAAAATTTCTTCATCTGTAAGCTGTTCCTGCTTACTGTTTATGACCGATCTTACACCTTCAGTTATTTCTTTAATTGAACAATTGCCCACGCTCATCTCACATTTTTCCTTTCTATATTATTCAGGGAATACCAACCGAAACCATATGCTCATTTTCCGATTTGCTACGGTATGAGAAGCTCATCTGCTATTTTTTTTACACCTATACCAAACGAATGGTTAATACTGATTTCCATACTGTTATTTACAAAACTAAAGCTGGCCTTGTCATCTTCTATGTAAATTTGCCTGTATTTTTTCGTGTTGTCATCCTCATTATGATCTGGATCAAAATCGTGTCCGGCTCTTTTATTAATAACAAGAAGCAACACTTCAAGAGATTTAATTAATCCTATGTTTTCCATGTGTGTAATCAGTTTTCGGTTCTTAAAGCCGGAAACAGGTCTGTCACTTTGGATAAGCACGATTTTATTGCATTGTTCCAAAAGGAACTGAGTATCCTTGGACAAGTCACAATTTAAGTCCATTATGATAAAGTCATAACGATTACTGTTACAAATAGTTTCAAGAAAGTTGTTCAATTCCTCGTTGCTAAGCTGTCGGAGATCATTGAGTCCGCCGGAGGGAAAAAACGTCTCTACTCCATAATTGTCTTTAGAAACGAATGACTCTAAGCGGCCGCATAAATTATCATCCTGTTTTTCAAGCAAATAATATAGATAGTCACCTATATTTCGACTCAATGGCTTCGATTTTATATATAATTCAGTATCAGGTATATCTTCAAAGCTTAAATATAGTATTTTTTTATCATGAAACCTGGATAATTCTCTTGCTGCAGCAATCGCTATTGCTGTCTTGCCCACTCCTCCGCCCGCACTGTAAAAGCTAATCATATTCGGAGTAATGCTATTTTTTGTATAATGCTTTTTTCCTGTTAACAATGTTGTAAGAAAAGAAAGATCAGAAACCATTTCACTGAGTCTTACATATTTATAAAGATACCAGCACTTCCTGTTTTCGTTTTTTATCTGTTTTAACAGAACCTCCGTTGGATATTCTGTTAATATTACAAGCTTTCTCATATATAATTCAAGGAAAGCCCGCGATTTCAAATTCTTTAGAGAATAACCTCCAATAAGTATTAAATCAAAACTATCAAAAGGTTCTTTTTCTTTATCCTCTTCAAAGTCAATGATAGTAATTTCAAAATCATTTTGTAAATTTGACATGGCAGTTGCAAGCGCCCTGCCATACTCTTTATCTTTTTCAATGAGCAATATTTTGTTAAGCACCATCTTGATTCCTCATTTTTATATAACTTACATATTATCCCATTTATCCCATGATACTGCCATTTACATTTTTTTACAAGCATTTTCATTCGACACACTTCGACATAATAATAATAGTGGCGTCAGCCACTATTATTAGACTTTATCAGATGCTGCAGAAATGATGTTTAGTTTTCCATTAATTTGATTTAGCAGCGCCGATATGGGGTTTGGAAGCGAGATCTATCATTGACTTTAATTTAGCAAGCGCTTTATCCAGTCCGCCTATTTCATCGATCAATCCAATCTCAACAGCTTCATGACCTATCAGAATAGTGCCGATATCATTAGCCATATTACTCGTAGAATTCATTAGTTTCACAAGATTATCCCTGTCAGCATTTGATGTTCGTACAATAAAATCGATTACCCTGTCCTGCATCTTTCGGAAATAGTCGTAAGTTGGCTCAGCCCCTATCACAAGACCGGTCATTCTGATTGGGTGAAGAGTCATAGTAGCACTTTCTGCAATAAAGGAATAATCGCTCGCCGTCGCCAAAGGGATACCGATACTGTGTCCTCCGCCCAAAACTAAAGATACCGTTGGCTTTGATAAGGTCGCGACCAATTCAGAAAGAGCAAGGCCTGCCTCCACATCTCCTCCGACAGTATTTAAAATTGTCAACAATCCCTTTATATTAGGATTTTCCTCGATTGCAACTAATTGAGGTATTATATTTTCATATTTTGTTGTTTTATTGTTTGGAGGCAACACATTATGTCCCTCTATATTACCAATAATCGTTAAATATTGAATGTCACTCTGGAAATTGAAAGCATTTGTGATTACCCCAAAATCGTCTATATTTTGTTTTGCATCCTGCTCTCGAGCATCTATATCATCCAATTTCTGCTCGTCCTTCTTTTCCACATTTTTTTCTGTTTTTTTATTTCTATACATATCCTTTTCCTTTCTTTGTAATAATTATAGGTTTTCCAAAATATATATTTTTATTATGAGGGAAATTCACGAAAAAATATTAACTGAGCCGTAAAATGGCCGATATATATATTATGCGTTCGTTTATCCTACGTGACTTCTTTATGGGGGTGAATATAATGAGACTAAGTGATTTGGGTGATAAGGAGATAGTAAATTTGTCTAATGGATGCCGGCATGGCCAGCTTGCGGATGCCGAGCTTCTCTTTGATACGCACCAAGGAAAAATAAAGGCTATTTTGGTGCCGGATCAAACCAACAGATTCAATTTTTGGAGAAATAAGGATTATCTTCAACTGCCTTGGAGCGCTATTCGGAAAATTGGCGAAGATATTATCATTTTTGAGGTAGCTGAATTTTAGTTGAACTTAATTGAAATAATTTACATTTCAAAAGATAAAATGAGGTAGTTTACACATGGATATATTCTTAATACTTTTTGTGCTTATAGGTTACTGTTCTGTTATAGGGGGATTTTTGCTTGAAGGCGGACATATTGCTGGTCTTCTTTCTCTGCCCAGTTTTCTTATTGTTATGGGAGGTACAATCGGTGCAGTAGGAGTGTCCTTCCCAAAAGAAGAGTTTATGCAAATCCCAAGATTATTTAAGGTCGTCATAAAAGAGCAAAATTATGATTACATGGATTTAATGGAGAGAATGAAGTCCATGTGTATTCAGGTTCGTCAAAGCGGGCTTTTGAGTCTTGAAAACCAAATCGAAACAGAGCCTGACAGCCTGATGAGAAAGGGAATGAGATTGATTGTCGATGGCACTTCACCAGCCTATACCCGTGAAGCATTGGAACTCTCCCTTGAAGTAATTGAGGACAGGCATCACTCCAGAAGCAAAATTCTTGAGGCTGCAGGCGGTTATTCTCCGACAATGGGAATCATTGGAACAGTATTAGGGCTGGTCCATGTATTAAGCGATTTGGACGAGCCCGATACCCTTGGACCCAAAATTGCCATGGCCTTTATCGCTACGTTATACGGTATCGGCTTTGCAAATCTTTTATGGCTTCCCCTTGCTTCAAAACTAAAAGAAAAGAACAGAAAAGAAATGCTTTATAAAGCGATGATCATTGAAGGATTACTGCTTATACAAGAAGGCGTCAATACAAATTATATGGACGAAAAGCTTTCCGGCTTCCTTTCAGAGGCTCAATTATCAGCAAAGAGCCCCGGCGGCAGGAAATTTTAAGAAAAATAAAGGTATAAGGCAATGGCAAGGAATAAAATAGAAGAACCTGTTAAAGACAATAGTGAACGGTGGTTACTTACCTATTCTGATTTGATTACACTCCTCATGATATTTTTCGTTGTCATGTATGCAATCAGTAATGTGGATGCAAAGAAATATGAGGTGCTTTCAGAGTCATTAGTAGGAGCTCTGAATCCTACTTCCCTCCAGGTTGGAGTTACGGGAAGCGGAATCAGTGCCGATACTCTTGCTCAGGCTTTGGCAAACGATGAAAACAGTGATATCGACCCTCGATTGATTGCCGCTGCGGAAGAGATACAACAACTATTAAAAGAAAAAGGGCTGGAAGATAAAGTTTCCGTAAGCGTTCAGGAACGAGGCGTTGTTGTAGGCTTGCTGAATACAATACTCTTTGAATCAGGCAGTGCAAATATCAAAGAAGACGCAATACCAACGTTGATTGCAATCGGTCATGTTGCACATGATGTAAACAATTATATCAGAATCGAGGGAAATACGGACGATGTTCCCCAAAACTCGGCCCAATTCCCCAGCAACTGGGAGCTTGCCTCCAGCAGAGCCAACGAGGTTCTTAAGCTGATGATTGATCAAAGCGGCGTGCAGCCGAGTAAAATCAGTTCTGTCAGCTATGGTGAACACCGCCCCACTGTGCCGAACACCTCTTCTGAAAATCGTGCTCGTAATCGTAAGGTAGACATCGTTATTCTCAGCAACAAGCTGGATAAAAGCGAATCTGAATCCGCGGATTTTAACGCAACTCCCTCGGGAGCAGAATCAGAATCAGAGAATTAACGGCCCACGGCAGTTTTTGCAGGTAGGTCGTGGTTTTTATTCTAGAACCAGAAAATATCGTGCACCACTCCCTGCGTAATGCACGATATTTTTTTATTTCTTTAAGATTTTTATCAGTATCTCTTTGCCATCCTCGTCAATCATATAGGTATGTGTGTGTGCTGATTCTTCAATATGACCCCAAGCCCAATAATTCGGATCAACATCTGGGAAAGTCGGAGCAGGGACAACGATCGGACCGCGATAGAGCGATCTGTTGATAAGAGTAACCGCTTCATCTCTTTTCAGTGAGTTGTTTGGCCTGAAGCTTCCATCCTCATACCCTTCTGTTATCTGATATCTATAGATCTCCTCAATAGCACTTTGAGCCCAATTCTGAGACGTGTCGCTGAAGTGGGTTTCTACAGGTTTGCTTTCATTGCCCTTGTTGATATCAAGATAACGAGCGATCATGGTCGCAAGCTCGGCTCTTTTTATGGGACTGTCAGGCATAAAGCTTCCTTCCCCCATTCCCTGCATCAAGCCGGCGTTGGTCATGGCCTCAATATATCCATATGCCCAATGTAAATTTGCTACATCTGAGTAGGAAGCGCTTCCCTGAGTTATAGGATTCAAGTGCAGCAGTCTGGAGAAAATCGTTGCAGTTTCAGCCCTGGTTAAATTGTTATAGGATTTGAACTCACCATCGGGATATCCTTGGATATACCATTCATGAGTGCCAATAAAATCCGTGTCGTAGATCATGATCTGGATTTTAGAGGTGTCATCTTCTTTTCTGACCAAATCCTCGGAGCTTGAAATTACAGAGTAGATGACCGCCATCTGCTGCCCTGTTTTTATTTTTGAAGCTTTCAATGTGAAGGTCAGAATACCCTCCGCGCCGGCCGCAAGCGTTCCAAGTTTCCATTCGATCTTTCCAAGACCAGTCTTTCCGTTTCCAGTGGAATCAACGCGCATTTCGCCGGGGATCTCCGCCACAACCGTCACATCATTTACATCAACTTCTGATTTGTTAAAATACTTTAACGTAAAGGATACGAAATCATTTTGCGAAACTTTCATCTTATCGCTATAGATTGCAATTGCCAGATCCTTCTTTTCCGCCCCTGCAGCTCCGCCACCGCCGCCGCCGATCATACTGCCGCCGCCGGATTCCGCTATCATACTGAAATCATGCTGTACGATATCTGTATAAACTGAAATGACGGGGCTGATGTATGTTTCATATCCGCTCTTGGTTGCAACCAGATAATAATCTGTCTGCGGGAAAACCATGAATGCATACTCTCCGCTGCTTGAGGTAACGTGTGGATTCGCATTGTCTGCAGGAGGGAAACCCAATACAGCAGGGAGTGAGACTACAGCTCCGGGAGTCAGTCCATTTGTAATATTTTTGACAGTATCCGCATAGTACAGTGTCACATTGGCACCCACAACAACCGGTCCGGAGGAGGAGTTCTCAGTTACCGTTCCATATGGATCGATCAGGACTTCATTGATGCTGATTTCCCCGTCCATTCCGACGCCCACATTCACTCTTTTAATGACGATTTGACGTCCGTCTGGGAATATATAGCTGAGAACCAAGGTATAGCTTCCAGTCGCCAGACCGGTTATATTAAATATCCCTTCATCGTTTATTGTAACAGCCGCAGTCGTAGCCAATTGATTCGCGCTGTCATATACTTTCATCGAAAGACTACCGCTCTTGTTTGTTACAAGATCGATTTGCCTGTTCGTATCAAATATCCCTATGATCCCGGTCACAGTCTTGTCGGAATTGAATTCCTCACTTCCCGTACCGCTTACATCACCTGCCGTGATCCTTTGGATGAATGTCTTTTCTACCGTTCTCCCTGCGAGATCAAAGGGCTTGGTGATCTCTATCTGATAAGGCACTCCGCCTCTGGGAATGACAAAAGAATACTTCCCATCGGAACCTGTAGTAACACTTGCTATAAAATCAACGTTTCCGGAACCATCAAAATGCTTAATCACCACTTTCGCGCCTTCAATTGGCTCATTGCCGCTGTCCGTAACGATTCCGTTTATTCGGCCCGGCGCAAAGGTGACCAAAATCTGGTCGGATGCAAAGATTTCCCTCACAAAGTCTTCCACTGTGGCAGTAACAGGCACCGCGATGCTGTATACCGCTTCAATCTTTACGGATTTGTATGTTACGCTTGCCTTGCCGTCCGCATCGGTTATACCCGTTGTCCCGCCGACGAAGCTCCCCATCGTGCTGTCGGCGCTGAACTGCACCTCTACTCCGGTTACAGGATTATTGTTTTCATCCATAACCGTCGCTGTCAATAGGGTCGTTTCCGTTCCATTCGCCACGATGGCGGATGGGCTTGCAACCAGGGCTATTTTGAATTTCGACATCTCAAAATCTTCTCTTATTTTGCCGCCTACAACATCGCTGTAAACAATCTTTATTTGTCTCGCATTATCGCTGTAAGCGCTATGGCTGACTCTGATACCGTACAGCGTACCGGTCAGATTTTCAAACAGATACATCCCTGAGCCCGTTGTCATATATGTATGAAGCACGTTGCCTGCCAGATCCGTTAATTCCACTTTTGCGTTGTTCACAGGACTGCCGGTCAGCTTATTGGTGATTTTACCGCATAAATCTACCGTTGTTACCTCGTTCACCGTGATTGCCACTGTCGTAGTTGCTGTTCCTCCGTTTCCGTCGCTTACCGTGATCTGGAAGGCGTCGGTTCCAACATAGCCGGGATTTGGCACATAAATGTAGCTTCCGTCCGGATTCACGGTAACGGCTCCATGGCTCGGGTTGCTGGCCTTCGTAAAGGTCAGGCTGTCTCCGTCTATGTCCGCGGCGATGGCTTTTCCTGTGATGGCGCTGTCCCTATCTCCCGAAGCCGATGTCCCGCCGGTGATCATCGGGGGATCGTTTATCGGGTTCACTGTCACCGTCACCACCGCCGATGACGTCAGGCCGCCCTTATCTATGATTGTATAGCTGAAGCTGTCGCTTCCGTTGAAGTTCGAATCCGGGGTATAGACTACTGCTCCGCCGCTTACGGTGACGGTTCCGTTTGATGCAGGGCCTGCCGATATGATCGTCAGCTCATCCCCCGTATCCACATCCGTATCATTGTCAAGGACATCGATTTCTACGCTGCCGTCTTCATCGACAGTTGCTGTATCATTGTTTGCAACAGGCGCGTCGTTGATGGCCGCTACCGTTACGGTTACGATGGCAGAGGCGGTCCCGCCCTGCCCGTCGCTTACCACATAGCTGAAGCTGTCTTCTCCGTGGAAGTTCGCAGCAGGGGTATAGACCACCGCTCCGCCGCTTATGCTGATGATCCCGCCTTCGGAGGTGGTCCCCGTGGTTCCGTATACTCCGTTATGTCCCACCGATTCAATGCTCAGGGGATCACCATCTATATCGCTGTCATTGTCAAGGACATCGATTTCTACGCTGCCGTCTTCATCTACAGTTGCTGTGTCATTGTTTGCCACAGGCGCGTCGTTGATGGCCGCTACCGTTACGGTTACAATCGCCGATGACGTCAGACCGCCCTGATCCTGTATTGTATAGCTGAAGCTGTCGGTCCCGTTGAAGTCCGCAGCCGGCTTGTAGACCACCGCCCCGCCGCTTATGCTCACGGTTCCGTTTGATGCAGGGCCTGCCGATATGATCGTCAGCGTCAGCTTATCCCCCGCATCCACATCCGTGTCATTGTCAAGGACATCGATTTCTACGCTGCCGTCTTCATCGACGCTGGCGGTATCGTTGACTGCCACCGGCGCATCGTTGATGGCTACCACCGTCACATTGACGATTGCCGATGCGGTCCTGCCCTGCCCGTCGCTTACCACATAGCTGAAGCTGTCGGGTCCGTAGTAATCCGCTCTCGGGGTATAAACTACCGCTCCGCCGCTTATGGTGATGATTCCGCCTTCGGAGGTGGTTCCCGTGGTTCCATATACTCCGTTATACCCCACCGATTCAATGGTCAGGGGATCTCCGTCTACATCGCTGTCGTTTGCCAGCACGTCGATCTCTTTGCTTCCGTCTTCATCGACGCTGGCGGTATCGTTGACTGCTACCGGCGCGTCGTTCACAGCCGTCACTGTAACGTTGATTGTCACTGTCGTTTCAAGCGCTCCGTCGGATACGGTCACTTCAAAGCTGTCGGAGCCGTTGTAGTCCTTATCCGGCGTATAGGTGTAGGTTCCGTCTGTATTCACAACGACGCTTCCATGGGCCGGCTCTGTTTTCGTTGCGTAGCTCAGGGTGTCACCGTCTACATCGGCCGCCTCTATGGCCCCGCTGGTCGCAGTATCCTCAGGGGTCGTGATGGCGGCTCCTGTCGCTACCGGCGCGTCGTTGACCGGATTCACTGTGATGGTGAAGGTTACCGCCGCTGAGGTGGGGTTCCCT
The DNA here is from genome assembly GCA_028706405.1 of Eubacteriales bacterium. Taxonomy (GTDB): domain Bacteria; phylum Bacillota; class Clostridia; order Peptostreptococcales; family Anaerovoracaceae; genus Anoxybacterium. Next base: position 586 of record JAQWBM010000069.1, on the reverse strand, counting down.
CCCAGGTCTGTTCCGCCGTCATCGATCAGGATCGCGGACACCGTGGCCGCTCCATTGGCATTCTGTTTCAGTGTAAATGTCAATGCCCCGCTTGTGGAAATAGCAGGCTGTTCCGCAAACAAGCCGTTATTATCATTGGTAACAATAAACTCCTTTATCGTTTGATCTGATTCATTGGCCGCCCCTGCATAAAAGTCCTTCGCCCAATTTTCTAATGTATGCGATCCGGAGCCTTCCGGATTATCGGAGTCCTCATCCACAATAATTGAACCTGCGCTAACGGCAAAGCTCGGCGGATCGTTCACCGGGAGCACAATAATTTTAAAGGTTTTGATCACGGAAAGGTCTATCCCGTCGTATGATGTCCCTCCGCTGTCCTGAATCTGCACCGCGATCTCTGCCACACCGTTCGCATGATCAGCAGGAGTAAAGGTCAACGCTCCTTCGGAGGAAATCACGGGCTGTACGCTGAACAGCGCCGTATTTGTTGTATTTCTTATGAAATAGCTCAACTCCTGACCGAACTCGTCGGCGGGACCATTGGATCCATTCGACACCCATACGGCTGTCGTCGTTGTTCCCGAAT